>CALDWC010000068.1 GCA_937923945.1 uncultured Treponema sp. | reverse complement strand
GTCGACTAAAACATATTTGGAATTATATGGAAGCTGCTCACATACAAAAACTTCTCCGTTAGGTAACATTGTCATTGAAAAACGACCTGCATTACAAATACTCCTTTTTGAAAAAATATTTTCTGCAGTAATAGTATCAATGACTACCGGCTCATCATATCCGATTTCAAAACCACCGCCATTAAGTTCAACATCTTTATATCGACTTTGAAATTCTGCAATTATCTGATTTGCTTTTTCTAATTGTGCTGCAGTTGTAAAAAGTTTATCATTATGCCTTGTGCCGCTTCGACCATATGGTGTAATCTGTATTCGTTTTACTCCAAGTCCAATAATAGTTTGTAAAAAGTTTTGTAAGTCATCGGCATTATACGAGGTAAATACCGACTTTATGCGTACTTCAATATCATTTTTTTGTAAAGTTTCAATCATGTGTAAAACTTTTTTAACATAATCATTATCATTGATTCCTAAAAGCTCGGAAACGGTATTCTGGCAAACGGAATCTAAACTAATTTGTAAACCGTGTAAATTTGCCTTTTCATGAAAAAGTTTAATACGATCGTCGGTAAGAATAGATTTTGTTGAAAGAGAATACTTTAATCCCGATTTTGCGATTTCAACTAACACATCATCAATATCCGGTCGCAACATCGGATCTCCGCCGGTAAGTAATATACTTTCGCAGTTTAAACTTTTAAGTTCAGCAAAAATCATTTTTAAGCGTTCAAGTGGTATTAATTCATTTACAGGAACAAGCGGGTGGTAGCAATACTTACATCGAAATCCGCAAGAAGTCATAACATTCCAATTTACACTTAATGGAGCTGAAAGCCGTAAGTTATTCGGTTCAAAATTAAACTCATCCGAAGGAATAATAAAATACTGAAGATCGGAATATCGTGAGAGCGTTTCATTTATAATATTACTAGAAAGGCTTGTACTTGCTAGCAATAGATTTTCAATTTGAGAACGCTTTTCTAAATTACTAATGGACTTCGTTAAAATTTTTACCGCTTCAGTTTCAGCAATATGTTCATTGTAACCAATAACAAAGGCAAAATCTTTTGCAACTTCGTTGAATGACTTTTTCCCGGTAAAGAGTAGCAGCATAATAATTTCAGCCGGAAGTACCGGCGTTAAATTATTTGGTTCAAAGAAAAACTCATCAAGACTATATATGAAAAGTCGCCGTCCGTCTTTTCTAAAACGCAACTGAGGATTAAAGATATAAGTAATCTTACTATTAAAACTCATTGAAACTCCTTAAAAACGGCAAGGTAGTTTTACCCTGCCATATTATATTTATTAGCAATCAAAATGTTTGACTAAGTCTAGAACAAGTTGTACAACTCGCATTACTACAATATGTGCAACCAGAACATCCGATATAACAATTTCCGCCCGGACAACTTCCACCCTGACAACTGTCTGAGTAATAATTCGAACATTCATCTAAAGTTGCTCCAGCGACACCACTACTTCCAACACCAGACGCACAGAAAGCTGTGCGTAACGCCAATAAATCTTTCTTACTCATAAAAACCTCCTGAGTAAATTTTATATTTTTCAAGTTAAACTTGAAATTATCCGAAAATTATAATAAGCTTTGCTTTTTAGAAAGCTTTTTTGTATCCTCCAGCAAAGCTGCAAACTTATCAATCATTGAATTAGTATCAATAGATTCCAGTTTTTTTAATGCATCATCCAGTGTTTTGCTCTTATCAAAAAATTGAATTTCATGGATATACTTTTTCAATGCACCGACACAATCGTTAATTATCTGCACTTCCATCTTTGAATCAGTTGACATATATTTTGCCATAATTATTAACGATAGACCAAACATATTCTTTGCAATTTCGAATTCTGAATCTTTTCCGACAAAATCACTCATTGTTTTCTCCTTTTTATTCTTTCTTGGTATGCTCTTGTTCAAGTATTTCTACAATGTAATCAACCACACCATCAAAGAATTCATCAAGTATATCTGTTTGTTTGTGAACGATATTATCATCTGATAGATTATCTCTCTGTTTATCAGTATTGTCAGTTTTACACGGATTTAAATTATTCAACTCTTTAAATTTGTCATCTGGAAGTTTTATTCGGAGTAATCCTTGTTTAACTTCACAGCAGGTACCGAACTTCTGTTTTATTTTACTGCAATGCTCTTCAAGAACATCGCACCAGCCTTTTGCAAACTCAAAGTCGACTGAGATATAAGATGCATCAGATTTCTCGGTATTACTGAAGTGTATGCCAATCCATGGATATATGGTTTTATTATTTTTGCAGGATTCCATAGAAAAATAAGTTCCAAACCAGTCCTTTGAATAAGCATCTTTATAATCATAAGGATTGAGCTTCACAGTCGCTGTTTCTTTACTGATTGTATCTTCAATCCAATCATGGAAACTGCATAATGAAGTAATATTAGTAAAATTCATCGGCGTAATCTCCAAAATACTAAAAATTTGTTTTAAATATTGTATATAGCCTAAAACTATATCATCGAGAAAAGGTTGTTCCTCTACATAGTGCACAAAATCACGCCATGTACAAAGATGATATCCCTTTGTATCACAGCTCGGTCTGATTTTATAATTCGCGATATAACTTTTTTGAGCTTTCGGAAAAAGTTTCATATAATGATCAAAATGCTGGTTTACATCATATATTTTTACTTCAATTATAAATAAATCTGTACCGCACTGAATAACAAAGTCGGGGCGTCCATCAGTTTTTCGATATTCCCGAAATATTACCGCGTTATCACATTTTGCATTATCTGTAAAATATTCTCTAAAATGAAATTGCAAAAATGCCTTTTTGAATTCTTTGTTTGCTTGGCAAAGACAATAGGTAAAATCAGACACATCGTTTTCGTTATGAAAGCATTCCGGTAACACCGCAAAAAAATCTTTTATACAGCTCATATTACAGTATAGTCTTCCTTTGTGCACTCCCATATAGCGGTAAAGCATTCCGCTACCGCTGTGTGGATATGTCAGAAACTTATTTTACCAATTCAAACTACCATATATCTTGTTACCTATAACTTTATAGGTACCGGTTATTGTATCAATTTTAATTCCCATTATTACAATTCCAACATTGTGTGCTTCAACTGTTCCGGATATCTTATCGCCTTTATAGGTAAACTTGTAATTTTCATCATCAGTTTCTAAAACTCCTGTTCCATTCGTATAAAAAGTGACAAGCTTTTGATCGATATCAAAACCGGCAAGGTCCATGTGCTCCTTATCAAATTGCATAAGAATTTTCGGTTGAGAAACAGGATTGGCACACCCAATCAAAACAAAACTTACAAGTACAAAATTTGCAATCCAAAAAGCTTTTTTCATACTAACGCCTCCACGCGTAAAAAATTTTTCCTCCGCACTTCGCTCGCAGCGGCGGTTCCGCCCGTCGTCTGTTTAAACCGCGACGGCACTGTGCATAATTTTAGGAATTCCTTTGTACATTCCCATACAGCGGTAAAGCATTCCTCTACCGCCGTATGTGTATCTTTCAAAATTTCTTTTCAAATCTTGAAAGATACTTTGTAGCATTAAAAGCTGTATCGTAGTCCAATTCCACCACGAGCATAATAATGTGCTGATTTTGCAGAAGCATTACCATATTCGTCTGAGAATTTTTTAAATGATGCTGATACACCCACAGGGACGAGCTCGGCAAAAAAGTTAAAAGCATCAGTAAAATTCATTTCAAAGCGCAAAGGTAAAGATATATTAAAACCGCCGAATGTACCAAGATTAGGAAAGATCATTGTATCTTTAACTACCGATACGCCAAAAGCAGGTCCTAATGAAAATTTTGATGCGAATTTTCCAAGCATTCCTTCCCATGCACGAAAAAGAGAAGCAAATCGTATCGTTAAACCGACTCCAAGAACATCACCATTTTCCCAGCCCTCTCCGTATTGATTTTCAAATTTTATATCATATTTTAAGTCGGCAATATCGAAAGCTACTAAAAAATCAAGCTCAACCAAATCACTAACTTGGTGTGAATAGGATACACCAAGGGGTAAACCAAGATAGGCTCCTATCTTATTTTTAGGAATTGACTGTGCAAATACACTTCCTAAGATAGCAAGAGCGAACATCCAACTAACCACAAATTTTTTCATACTAACGCCTCCACGCGTAAAAAATTTTTCCTCCGCACTTCGCTCGCAGCGGCGCTTCCGCCCGTTGTCTGTTTAAACCGCGACGGCACTGTGCAAGAGCTTGTGCAGATGATACTATTCGCCTTTAAATGCAAAAAAGACGAAATAAAGCCTTTGCATGCAAAAACTTCGTTTCGTCTTTCTTTTAATGAAAATATTAGAGTGTTGACTAAGTCGCTTACGGTAAGTATACTACTTACATAGTACACTCGGGGGGGGGG
>CALDWC010000067.1 GCA_937923945.1 uncultured Treponema sp. | reverse complement strand
TAAATTCAGCTTATTCGTGAACTGATGTTCACTCATTTGCTGAATTTTAATGAACGATACAAATATTCTATATCGACTACAGGAAAACGTATACTTGCATTTTCGCACTGGAGAACATATAATGAACTAAAACACTCCGTTGTTATAAAAACGAAAGAGAAAATACGATGAATTATGTATTTCTTTCTAAAGCACCGTTTTTCGAAGGAATTAAAGTGGCGGAAATAAAACAGGTGCTTTCCTGCTTGAATGCAAAGGAAAAAACGTACCAAAAACATGAAACAATTTTTCATGCGGGAGATACGGTACAACATATCGGACTAGTCGAATCAGGTAGCGTCAATATCATCATAAACTTTTACTGGGGAACCGCTCAAATTTTAGGTCACATCGAACCGCAAGACATTTTTGCGGAAAACTATGCGGCGATTCCAGGCAAAGAATTAATTGCCGATGTCGTGGCGGCAGAACCCTCTGTGATTCTCTTCCTTAATTTGAAGCAGCTACTTACCGTGTGCCGCAGTGGTTGTAGTTTTCATCACCGACTGATATATAACCTACTCCACATTTCGGCTGAAAAGAATTTAAATCTTTCAACAAGGATGATGCACATTGCTCCAAAAACCATACGAGATCGTCTGCTTTCGTATCTTTCGGAACAAGCGTTGGTACACGACAGTCCGCACTTTAAAATTCCGTTTGACCGGCAACAACTTGCCGATTATCTTGGAGTCGACCGAAGCGCTTTATCAAATGAGCTAAGCAAAATGCGGCGCGACGGACTGATTGCGTTTAAAAAGAACGAGTTTACACTCAAAGAAAAATCGCTCGCTGTAAGATATCGATAAAAAATTTGGGGCTTATTTATTAATACAACAAAAAGAATATACCATCGGGCGGGGGGGATTTGAACCCCCGACTTCTTGGTCCCGAACCAAGCGCGCTACCAACTGCGCTACTGCCCGTAAAAAAAGCCTATCCGAAAAACAGACAGGCTATGATCGGGAGCGACGGGGCTCGAACCCGCGATCTCCGGCGTGACAGGCCAGCGCGATAACCAGCTTCGCTACGCCCCCAAATGTGAGTGATAGTATAGCTGAAAATATAAAAAAAGTCAAGTACTTTTATCAAACTTTTTAGTCTTTTTATTACTATCGCAGCATCTAAAGGGGACGTTTTATAAAAATTTTAGCAACAGTTAATTCTTTCAAGGCTCCAAAATCAAAAAAAGGGATTTATAGCATAACTACTTTCTCTCCCTCATACGCCTAGCCTTTATTCTCTCTCCATGCTACAATAAACTGATCAGGCTTATTCGGTTCGGAATAGTGGAATGAGTGCCGAATAGAAAATATATTTCGCCTTATTCTACCGCCTACTGCCTATTGTCTCAAACCTACTTTAAAAAGCATACGATGCCAAGTGCAAAAACCATGACGATGACGGAACGCAAAGAAAAAGTTGCGGCTCTGATAAAACAGCTCGAAGAAAACGATATTTCGTTTATCAAGGCAATAGTAGAACTTTATTACCGTAACTTGAAGCTTCCTTGATATCCGATGCGTTCAAAGCAGTGCCGTATAATTTCAGCGTCAACGGCACAATCAAACTTTCGGGCAAATAGGTTATGAGTATCCGCTTCCAATTTTGAAAGGTCTTCCAAACGGAATATATATGGTGAGGATGTTCCCGGTAACCAATAAATATACCGTAAATTATCATTTTGACACTGCACACGGTGAACAAAGTTTAAAATAAGCGTTTGAAAAAAAAGCTCATCACCACACGAAGTGTATTTAAACTTCTTCAAAAATTGCGGGTTTTCCTGTAAGTACTGAAATATCAGCGCGACGCACCCATGTGTTAAGTTCCACCAAGACGAACCGATATAGTAATCAATCGGCATTCTGCGCCTTATACGCAAGAATCGCATTATTCGATTGAGTATACAAAACACACCGGTTGCCATTCCGATTGAAAGCCGCTCGGAGAAACGGAAACGCTCCCGATAGAGAGGTGCTGCATAAAATTGGTCTATCCTGCGAAAGCCGCCGTCAGACAGCCATGTACAGGGAAGCTTTTCATAGGAAAAATATTCACTCTTATTATCACGAAAAAAAGTCGCTATTTCGGCATTCGATTTGAGCGGAATGTCTTCACCGGAAATCAGGATATACCGCTTGTAACCTACCTGATACGCTTTTTTCAAAAGAAAAAGAGTGGTGAAAAATTGGCTGTGATGAGCCCAATATACTTTATATTTTTTCACTGCAGTAACATGTTTACCGCAGGCAGCAACCTTTTGTGGATCTATTTTCTTTCGTTTATCAATGTGCACATACACATCAAAATCATTTGCCAAATGGGTGATGAGTGTTCTTTGCTGTTCTGTGTACTTATGTATCATCATCAAAATTGCAATATCACGCATAGTTATCCTTAACCGAAAAGTATGGAAAAATTATATTACTTGTACCATAAAAATACAAGCCGGCGATTGCCTCACATTAAATCGCGCTCGAAATAAAAACGGTTCATCAGCTACAAGTCAATGAACAAAAAAATAGTGTTCTGTGGCTAAACGAGCGAAGCGGATATGAGAACAAAAAAGATACTTTTGGAAGAAACGGCAAAACGCTATTGTTGG
>CALDWC010000066.1 GCA_937923945.1 uncultured Treponema sp. | reverse complement strand
AGTGCACGTTTTCACTTCGTTCCGAACGTGCGAAAAATCATCGCATTCGCAAATTGACATTTGCTCAGCCGATGATTTCATAGGGACGTTTAACTTCGCCGCTGAAATAGCGCGGCTCGTTAGGGAGACACTGATTACTTCAATCGAGAATTACGGTTGTCGTTCAGTTCCCACCTTTAAAATCTTTTATTTTGTCAAACCGTTTAATTTTATACTTATTTCATTTTATAGTTTTTTCACTTTTATTTTTTCGATAGCTTTCAATGACTGAATCGCATATATGATGATGAAAACTCCACAGATAAATAATGAAACATAAATATTAGTAAGCAATTCTTTTTTCAGTTCGGGTTCTTGTACCAACGCAAAGGCAGCTTTGACAATATCGGCAAACGGATGGGTTTTCATTTCAGGAATTTTTAATAATTCTTTTACAACGCTCCCAACATAGCTTATGTATGTTCCAAGTGCCGTAAACAGAAGACTGATTAAAGATACAATAATGATACCAATTTTGTTATATTTTCCCTTTGCCCAAGCATATCCTTTTTGTGCAAGAATATAGTAAGCCAATCCTGCAACAGCCGCAAGTTTTCCCAGCATAAAGAAAAAGAATGACACTAAAATTCCCGGGATGGAAAAAATTGTAGCAGCAATAAAACCTATCAGGTAATTATTCGGTTGGAGTTTTTCTTGTTCATAAATATCTTCAATATCGCGCTCCAACTTTTGCGCACATGCGGCACACATCGGTAAAGGAATCCCGTCAACTTCATAAATATTGAGATTAGTATATGACAAACAATTGTCACCGCAGCATTTCGGTTTTGCTTGCGGATATTTTTCTGCGCTGTATTTTGTTATGTCTTCAATAACTTCTTTTATTTTTGCAATTTTAAAAGGAACAAAATACTCCATGAAAGTAATTCGCACATCAAAAGATTGATCTTCTAAAAACTCCACGTTTTTTGCATAGCCTTTTTTTTCCCACGATTTAATTTTTTGTTTATCGCTTTCATCCAAACTATGAGGAAATCTAAACCACACATTTTTTTTATTCTCTCCGTCTGCAAACACAACATAGGTATTACCTAAAAATCCGTATATATATGTTCCGTTATTCTTAAAACCGAATTCTTGACCTAATTTTTTCAACCCAGGAAAAATCATTTTTCGTCTCCATTTATCAAATCGGTATTATATACATAGTATTTAGAATATGCAAGATACAAGCGCATTTTCGATTGCTACGAAGCAAGCGGCGGCGTTTCCGGATCACTGCCGGGTATAAAGTCGGCATACTTTTGCAACATGAGAATTTTTCCGATGGCGGCACGAAGCGCTTCACGCATGGGGCGGGGTTGCGCCGCTCCTTCGGTTAAAAAGCACAAAATGCGGGCGGTAAAATCTCCCATCACGGGCGGCAAAACGCCGAATCGGTCGAGTAGATCTTTTTGCGAATATTGCGTAATTTTTTCCGCAGAACAGGTTTTATCAACGGAAACGAGGTGTTTACAGGGACGCCAGCGTACGGTGTAATCTTTTCCGCGGTCACCCGAATAACCGAACAGGCGGCAAATTAAAGTCCGACCCCCGTATACCGTACAGTGGTGCGGATTATCAATATCAAAAAGAAGGCAGCCGTTTTCTCTATCTAAAACATGTTCGTTAAAATTTCCTTCGAGAATTTGCATCGCCCTCCCTTTTTGGTGATACAAAAGCCATGCCGCCAAATACAGCGCTTCAACTTCGTACACCTCCGGTTCAAAATGGACACAGCACATGCCGCAGCCTTCAATGCAGTGAATCGGACATTTTTTCATCCATTCGTTTTCCGCGTCATCTATTTCCCGATATACTTGGTCGAGGAGTAAAATCATCGAAGCGGTTTTTGTGTTTTTAAATAATTCGATTTCTTTCATCATATCTTATTTTTTGAAACAATGTATGCACACAGTATAAAAATTTTTATTTTTTGTGCAATACCCCGCATTTCATCATATTAAATCTATATCGAAATAAAAACGGTTCATCAGCGGCAAGGCAATGAGCAAAGGAAAATAGTTATCTACAGCTAAACGAGCGAAGCGGATATGAGAACAAAAAAGATATTTTCGGAAACGCTGATTAAAGGCTTGACGCCGTTTAACAGCGTTTCCTTTTGCCCATATTGCGGTTATAAGTATAATCCTTGCCCCGTGTGCGGACGGAATTCAGCAACTCCAAAAGTTGATACTTTTCTCGTTGCTGAATTTTAAGGAACATTTACGAAACAATAGATTTTAAAGGTGGGCACGTAAAAGTGGTCTTTAAAAAACATTAGTTTTTAATTCTAGATTGAATTAATCAGTACCTCCTTGAAGGACTCTGCTTCTTGACACTACAAGAATTTTATGATAAATTCTATTCGTAAAATCCATCTCAAGTGTCCTAAATGTAGTGAGCACGGACACTGCTATATCGGAGGAACTATGGCATTTATTGATTTTGTGGAATGGAAACCTGCAAGCAATGATATTTTTGCATGGAGGTTTCCGCACGACAATTTAAGTACGGCAACACAACTCGTGGTGAGGGAAAGTCAAGAGGCTGTGTTTTTTTCAAAAGGACAAATTATCGGAAAATTCGGTCCCGGCAAACATACGCTTTCAACTGAAAATTTACCCTTATTACGAAAACTTTACGGCATACCGTTCGGCGGAAAAAATCCTTTTACTGCCGAAGTGTGGTTTGTGAATAAAACGGCTCCGCTCACGATTGATTGGAAAACGACTTCAATGCGATTTATGGATCCATACTACGGGCAAATGATTCCGCTCGTTGCACAAGGTCGCTACGGTTTAAAAGTAAAAGATGCTGAAAGATTTTTGGTAAAACTCGTCGGCACCTTAACGGAGTTTACGGCTCCGCAATTAACAAATCATTTTATCGGTCCGCTTGTCGCAAAAACAAACAGTGTTATTATTTCTTACATGAATGCAAATCGAGTCGGCATTACGCAAATTGCGGGCTGCCTTGATCAGCTCTCTAAGTTTTTGGAACAGCCGCTCAAAGAATTTTGGGAAGACTACGGAATGGATTTAACGGGCTTTTACATTATGTCAGTCGATTTGGATACCAGTACTCCCGACGGGGAAAAAATCGCTGCCGCCCTCAGTGATCGATCCGCGCAAAACATCGCAGGCTACACTTGGCAGCAAAAGCAAGGCTTCAATGTCGCCGACAATGCACTTTCAGGCGGCGGCAATGTCGGTATGATGGGCGCACTGCTGATGACCGGCGCTCTGGGAAATTCCGGTATGGCTTCCCAGATGATGAGCCCACCGGCAGGGACAGGCGGCTATCCTCCGGCAGGCGCAATGCAGGGACAAGCGCCGCAAGCAAATACCAAACGGGAAGTTTTCTGTGCAAACTGTGCGAAAAAGTTTTCAAGCGATTCTGCCTTTTGCCCATATTGCGGTCATAAGTATAATCCTTGCCCCGTGTGCGGAAACGATAATTTGGATACGGCAAAACGCTGCACAACTTGCGGCGCGAGCTTACAGACAGGTCCGGATGCATTTGCCGGAGCAACCTGTCCGCGCTGTCATACTATTGTAGATCCGGCGCTGAAGTTCTGCCCCAAATGCGGAAACAAGATGCATGATTGATATGCAAATAAAGAGCGGTGTTTATAACACGTCTCTGTTTTATTTTTAAACACACGGCATAGCACGAAAATTTTCTTGCTGCCATGCAAATAGTAAAAACAATTGAAGAGGAGAAAGTATGTCTAAAGTTTTTCGGGCGGTATTTTTTGTTGCCGGTATCGGTATTATCGGGGCGGCGTTTTTTTTGTTTAAACCTGCAGGTGAACTTTCAGAAGCACAAAATTTTTTGTGGGTAAATATTTTAATTGTATACCTGCTTGTTGCATTACCGGTTTTACTTATTCGGGTTTCAACAAAAACGGTGGATAAAAAAACACCGCTTTTAACTATCCTGTATTCAAATCTTTGGTGGATACTGCTTGGTATTGCGCTCTTGATTGCAGGAACCCTTACTAATATTTTGGCAATCAAAGTTTCTATCATACTTGAAGTAATTTTGTTCTTTATTTTTTTAGGCTTTGTTTGTATCGGCTTTTTTGCAAATGCACATGTTTCGCATGTTATGAAAAAAGAAGAGACTCTTCTGTCACCGATAAAAGAAATTCGTGCATCGATGAACATACTGAGCGTTCTTGCTGCAAATTTTGATGAAAGTTTATCGGCAGAAAAAAATAAAATTGAACAGCTTAACGAAATGGCTCGTTATATTTCACCGGTAGAAAACGATGAAGCAATAAACCTTGAACATAAAATACTTCAAAAAATAAAAGAAACGCAAAGCAATGTTGAATCCGTTTCGCAGGAAACTTTTAAAATTGCATTAAAAAAAGATCTGTCCGATTTGGAAACTCTTTTTAACATGCGAAAACTTTTACGGAACTAAAAAATAAATAAACAAATAACAAATTTAATTTTTTATAAGGAGCACAAAATGACTGGAAAAATTTTTGAGGAATCAAATAATATCTACGACGATCAAGCACGCGTATTATTTGACTATTACAAGAAAGCAGCGGAGAAAATCGTTTCTGAAGAAATCGATTTGGAAAACAAAATTACAAGTTCGGAAGAACTCATCAAGCAAAAAACCGACGAAGAAAAAAAAGCAAAACTTTTGATGATCATTTCATTTGTGGTCGGCGGTATTTGCGGCGCTATGAGTATTATTTCAATGACGATGAATATTTTATCGCCGTATATTTTTGTTATTCTTACAATCGCAGGGATCGGCTTCGGCGTTTATAGCCTTATCAATAAGCTGCATTGCACAAAAGCAATTGCGGAAGCAAAACAGCAAATAGAAACTTTTACACAGTTAAAATCTGAAATACGGCGCGACTACAAAGTAAATAAACTCGCCGTCGCTTATGTTCCGGTTGCGACAAAGGTTCCTTTTGAAGGGAAAAGTTTTATTGTGGATCATACCGGCGGAACGGCAAGCACTGATTTTTCACTTTCCGTTTTACATAAGCCGGATGAATTAAAGCAAGCGCTTGATGAATTGGAACGGGGCATAAAGCAAGTTCCGATTGTCGAAGCAAATGATAATGCCGATAAGATTGATACGAGCGATTATAGTTTGAGTATGCAAGATGTTACCATGCATGATTATATGGGAAACATCGATAGACAAGTGCGGAACATCAGTTACCTTTTGGATGACAGCGATATAAAAAATGTTGAACTGCCGGTAATCGAACCTTCAGGTGCTATGGATGCTTTCTTAAATGAATATACGACGGAAGATACGGGCGGGAAGCCTGTTATCAAAGTATTTGATACTCATGATTTTGACAGTAAATTGCAAAGTTTTTCTCAACTCAGTGAAATTAAAAAGTCATTGGAAAAAAATGAGCAGGAAGATAATACCGAGTACTTTAAAAGCTTAATTAAAACATTAGGTGAAAGCGTACAAATTACTTCAAAACTCAAAACCAATTCAACGACAAATTTGCTTAACTATACGAATAGAATTTTGCAGGCGGTTTTAAAATCAGGCTATAATCAATATTCGCCGACGCTTGAAGCCGATGAAATTGAGCGGGTACGGGAAGCAAGTTTTAATTATGAGGACAGCGTTGAGTCATATCATCCTTTCCAGCTCAAGCAGAGCTCCCGTGTGAAGTATGATATTTTTACCGGTAACTGGGTTGCGGAAGATAACTCAAAAACAACAATGCCGTTCGGTATGAATCAAATTATTGAAGAGGTTTTAATGCCGGTCATAAACAATCTTATGAATGAAACCCGTATTGAGCGGCTTAAGATTTATAACGGCATTAATGACCAAAAGAGAAGTTATCTTACAAAGTGGAAGCAAGATGTGGAAGCAGCATTCCGCGATAATCGAAAAGCGGGACAGGAATTGATTACCGAAATCACCAACGCTTTTGCAGAATATAATGCCGCATACCAAACTTATACTTCATACAAAGAAACACAAGATGCAATGCGACATTCCGGCAGTCTTTCTACTGCAGAAGTCAAAGAGAAAGATAACTCAGCGGAATTGATTGCAGGCTTTGAGGTGCAAGCAAAACAGTGCAGTGATATCAGTGAAAAGTTTCAAGCCTACATGGATCGTCTGCAAGATGATATTAATGCAAAGGCGGAACAGTTTGCACATGTCGAATACTACGAAGCATCGCTGCGCGATACCGAAAGCCGTGATATGGCTCGTTCACTCGATGTAAAAAAATTACAGGAGCTTGATGATCGACGGAAAAAACTGATTCCGGTAAGCAGCTACTATGCCGCATTTGCAGAAATTCCGCCGGTTCCAAAAGTAGAAGATAAGTTGATGGATGATTTTGTCTTAAATCTCCAAGAAGTTGCACAGACTGAATTGAAAAAAATTGCTGTAGCTGAAAATGAAGCGCAAATGACGAGTGCCGCTTCAACATCAACTCATGCAGCGGATACCGACAGTGGTGTAAATGATTCTCCCAATTTTACGGATAATGAAATGACTACACCGGACAGTACCGGCAAGCCGCAACCCGATACAACGGATGGCACTGATGATTCGGATGAGCAACAAGCCGATGAATACACCGATGACAATGAAACAAATATTGAGGCATAACTATGGCAGAGTTTAATTTTACCGTTGATACACAGCCGATGGCTGATGAAATAGATTCTGTGCGCGGCTCCGTTGCAGGAGTTACTACCGCAGTAGTCGCAATGCAAAGTGCAGTCGTTATTGCACAGCAAGCCGCTTCAAAAGAAATTTGCAAAAATGTCGATAACGGCTTTTTTATTTTGATGAGTTCGCAAATTAGTCAAAAGATTGCTGAATGTGCAAGTGTGATGAGCAGTCGTCTCATGCTGATGAAACGATTTAGCGATGATATCAATCGTATCCAAACCATCATGCAAGACGATTACAACCGCATATCACGAAATTATTTACGGACATTTAAATCCATCGATGAAGCTTTGAAAAACAGAGTTACACAGCTTGATAGAGCGGCAATGCAACTTGGTACCTTACAAAAAAATTTTGCATCGCTTACGGCAGATGAACCGACTCGCATTTTACTCTATGATGACGATATCGCTGATGTTTCAAACCGTTCTATCACTGCTACGGTAAAACAGCGGACATCAAAAGCCATGTCGGTACTCTCCGATAATGTGTGCGGAAATGTTGCATACACCGGCAAGGTGGAGCACTGCCTAAAATCTGATACCTCAGAACAGAAACAGGAAAAATTTGTGCCACTCGTTTTTATCCAGAGCGACAGCATGTTTGATAAAGAGAGTACCGTTGAAAATGTGTACACTCCGGAATCGGACTTACTCAAAAATAAAGACACACTGGTAAACACAATGCTGCAAAACACGGAGGCTTTTCAGTGGAAAGATATTGATGAGAAAGAAAAAACAGAAATGCGTAATTTGGTGTTACAAAGATGCAGTAGCGAAAATCTTGATGATCGAATTGCCCAAGAAATAAAGCGGCTTTTGGATTCTTCAACATGGCAAGTTTCAAAAGAGGTAAACGAATGAGTTATAGACAAAATTATAGTGCGTCGGTAAGCTATTCCGGTTCAAGGACAGTAAGCTACCCTGCAAGTGAAAACGGCGGCTCGAAAACCGTTTACTATGAAGGCAATATTCCGATTGATATTTCGATACTGGTTGACACGGATGATTTTGATACAAGTGTACATCACTGCAATACACAAGTTAATGCATTGACGGCGTCAGTTGCGGCGATGAATGCAGCACAAGTTGCATCAATACAAAAATCAAGTAAAGCAATTGCAGATCATATCACGAACGGTTTTTTTAATTTGGTAAAATCGGAGATTTCGCAAAATACAACAGTTCTTTTCAGCAAAATGCAAAGTACTATCGGTTTGATAAAAGAAAAAACCGATTTCGTTTCAAACCGTATGAACACAATGCAAAGCGACTATGCACGAATGCTTTCGTGGTACGCAAACATCTTTTTAAATCTTGATGAGGAAACAAGGCGGCGAATTATCGAACTTGATAAACCGGCATTTCAACTTTCCCGTACCGTGCTACAAAAACAGCTCAGTGAAGCGGAATCAAAGCAGACGGCTTCATTATTGCTCGGCTTGGATGAGAATATTGTATTACAGAGTAAGTTGGGCGTTGCAAATTTAAATGGAAAGGTTGCAAAAACAATTTACCGAATTGCATCGTATGTAAATCAAGAAAATATCTACACAAAAAAAGTGAAAGATATGATGCATCATAAATCATACCGGGCAAATACGGAAACTTTTATGCCGGTTATTTATCTTGAAAGTGATAGTTTAGATGGCGATGAGTCCCGTGCGAATGTGTTTACTTCACAAACATCGCTCTTTGAAAAAGCGGATATCCAAAAAGAAACAAAAGACTTTTTTGCACAAGAGCGGATACCCACCGATTCAGAAACGGACGAAGCGCTTATCGATAAATCTTTTAACAAAATATTTGAACGGGAATCGGCAGCTTCAAACCAAGAAAATGATGAAACGGCAAAACGGGTATTTGAAATGATTCGCACGCAGAAAAATCAAAACTCAAACAAATAAAATTGGAGATAACTATGAAAGACTTAAAAGAAATAAAACAGGTGAACTTCGGTTCAAACACGATAACCTTAAAAGACAATTTAGTTTCAACCGGTATTCTGCCTAAAAACACCGCGGAGCTTGATCAAAGCATAACCGTTGACAGCAATGTTATCGTAGAAGGTCCAATATATGCAAACAGTATTGAAATCAATAACGGTCCTGCCGATTTTAAGAAAGCGGTTTTTGCAAGCAAGGAGCTCCATGTAAAAAATGACAGTACGGGACTTTTGTATTTTTATAAATCGCTTGCAAGTTCAGGAAGCATTGTTGCACTACTTGCATCATCGTACTGTATATTCGGCGCTGATATAAATGCTCCTTCAATAAAACTCAAAAATTGTTTTGTCGCAGGATCTATTTATGGTACTGAAGTACAACTGGAAAATACGGTCGTATTGGGCGGCGTTTTTGCAACGAAAAAACTTTTGATAAATTCTTGTATGCTTGGCACTTTTAATGCGCCGGAAGTAAATGCAAACGGGATAAATTATCTTCTTTATCCGACAGCTTTTTCAGTGGAGCCGATGTCATTTTTACCGGGAACTGAATTTTGGAATCTATCGCTTGCCGATTTAGGATCACTATATAAAGGTGAGCCTGAAAAATTACACACTGGTAAAATCAAAATGGATATGGTACATGATACCCAAACAAGTGTTCTCAATGCCGATGACGGAACAAAAACGCTCGTTAATAGTTATAGCATTGCAAGCCGTGTCCTTGTCAGCGATCTGGTCAATTTAGATAAACTTGAAAATCACTTTCTCATCATTTCGGGAAGTTTGGGTTCGCAGGTATTAAAGCAATATTCATTGGTAAAATCAAATGGAGAAAAAACCGATCCGTTAAGTGTCGATAAAATTACAAACTTCCTTTTTAAAGTATTGAATGCACATATCAAAGTACACGAAATTTCCGGTGAAGTTTCGTTTGATGAACTCAAAAAAAGTTTTGCCTAATTTGCCTACATATTTGAACAAATTCTAATGAGGAGAAAACTTGATTTTCTCCTCATTACTGATAATTCTATTCTTAAGAAAACGCGGTATACTTTTTCACGAAGTATTTTTTTTACCTGCTCTTTTACCTTGCAAACTTTCTCTATTTTCAATTTTAAGCTGATGTTTTTTCAATAGCTTCTTTGCTTTTGTTTTATGTTTTCATGTTTAGCTTTTTTATTTTTATTGTGTTAATTGTTCCGAGCAATTTCACTGCACAACTTATAAGCCCCCCATTCCAAGCGCAGCTCTTTCGTTAATTCCCGTATCATTTTATCCGCTTTGTGCGTTTCCCGAACGGCAGCCTGTATAAGGCGGCCGACATATACGTCGCTCTGCTGCAAGTTTCTCCACGCGGCTGGACAAACTTGCAGCTTTTTGTCCTGCGCTTAAAAACGCACTTGTGCACGTCTTTCGGCAATTGGCGAATGAGATTTCGAAAACATGTACCCTGACACCTGCGGATGTCAGAGCGGTAATTGAAAGTTTGTTGAACAAAATGCCCTTTTATTTGAAAAACTCAAATAAAATACGGCTTGACGGTTTCGGCATTTTTAAGCTTTCGTTCAGCTCCGAAGGACACGAAAAAGAAGAAGATGTTTCAGCACAGGATATAAAAAATCTCCGGGTGCTTTTTACTCCTTCCCCCGAACTGAAAAAAGAATTGTCCGATATTTCCTTTACCAAAAAATAAGAATAAGCGGCGAGACACTCGTCGATACGAAAAACGATTTATTGAAAGGCATACTCATAATTGAAAGCTATGCCGAATGATAACAGATACAATAGATAAACCGGCATACCGATTATACAAAAAATATTTATATGATATCGGCTTTTTAAGCCGACGAAAATAAAGTTAATAAAAAATAAAGCCGATGAACTTGCCATTTAAAGCAAGCAGTAAATAAATTTTAATCTGAGTGCCCCGTTTTGTGTACGCGTAACAAAATGGGGCTTTTTTATTTTTGGATGGGGGCTACACAGATTTAATTTTGCTGGTTTGCAAAGCTTGTTAATAGCATTGACAGTATACTGCTTTAAAGTAATCAGTGTTTCCAAGTTCATCATCATTCAACATATAAAAATGGTTATAATATCCATCATCCCGCGATGCAGGATTTTTTGAGCCGAAAGCAAACTGCCTAAAAATTGCTCTTGTAAATCGTTCAAAAAGTGATACAAAATGTTTTGCAACTTCGGTATTCCTATACTGTTCATCGTTGCTATTATTTAAATCCGGTAAACTTTCAATATAATGAGTTATCAAAGAATTCCAAGTAGTAAAGACATTCGATATACATTTGTGATTATCTACGATATTGAAGTTATCATATCTGCCATTTTTCCCAAAGTTGGATAAAACCGACAACATCTGTTTAAGCTCATTATTCTTAGTTAGAAACTTATAATCAGCTATTTTTGCCGGAATATTAGCAGTTGAAAAATAATTTTCGACAAACATTTTTAACAATACTATGATATCATGGTGAAGCAAATTTTGTTCTTTAAAATTTGGAAACTGTTCTTCGTTTTGCCAATAACTATAGCATATAGCATATTTTAACAAGCGTTCAAATCCGGTAGAAAGAAATTGAAAAATTGCAAAATAGTTTTCATCAGTATATCTTTCTGTATACTTTAATAATTGTATTTCTGCAAGTCCGCGTTTAATCTGGTCAACTATAATTGCAATCTCTTGGCTAAGTGAAAATTTTTTTAAACTATCCATAATTTAATATACTCCAGTCAATGAAATGATATCACATCGATTACATTAAAGCTACTCTTTTCCGCTTCGCTCAAGCCGTATAGCTCATACACGGCGCTGTTTATCTGTCCGTCTAAAATATCGACACACTGCATTACGAAAACAACAAAGGTTGCTTTCCGTCTCTGATGGCTTCAAGGCGTTGTACTGCAGTATGATAAAAAGTTTCATCTTGCTCCATACCAATATAGTTTCGGTTTGCAATCAAGGCGGCTGCAAGTGTTGTTCCACTTCCGCAAAACGGGTCAAGCACAATTTGATTTTCTACCGTCGTTAATTCTATTAATAGTTTCATCAGGTTAAGTGGCTTTTGTGTCGGATGCATTCCTGTATCGGAAAGTGATGGCGTGATGGAAAAAGCGTTATTAGGTTCCAATCCGTAATTTTTGAAAATCTGTTCATTATATGCTCCGACTCCATTTTCAAGCATATTATCTGCAAGCGTTCCTCCAATTTTATATGGTTTTTGAAACCATAAAATCGGTTCAAAAACCGGACGCAAGTTTCCAAGCTTCCAGCCGTTCCATTTTTGTGCCGATGATACATCATTACGTCGCTCATAGACGAGGCTTAATCGTTGTGCACGATGTGCGGCTTTTCCTTTATTCCATGCAATCATATCTTTAAATGTGAATCCCACATCTTCAAATGCACATACGCATCGAGGGCTGAGTCTTCTGCCGGCAAATACAAGTGCACTTGCACCTGGTTTCAAAACACGAAGCCAATCTCCAGCCCACTGTGCAACCCATTCATAGTACTGTTCACCGATAAATTTATCTTCTTCCGACCAGCCGTTCAAAGGTTTCCCTCGCTTTTTAAAAACAGCCCCGCTCTTCGCTTGAGCAGGACTACTTCCAAGCAAGGCACTATTGGTATTATTATGCAAAACATCCCAGTCATCAAAACTAATTCCATAGGGAATATCACTTAAAATTAAATGGATAGAATTATCGTTAATTTTTTTTATGAGTTTAATTGCGTCGCCTAAGTAGATAGTATTTAACTCCATGGCATCACCTTAAAGAATCCGTGAACTTTATAATTGCATTAATTTTTTCGTTAAGTTTTAAAGCAGAAATCAATTCAGTAATTGCCTGTTATTTTGAGTACATTTTTATCGTCTCAATTCTCTGCCTCCAATAATCTATTTCCGCCTCACCCCGTTCTATTATTGATTGCTTGAATGAAGACATTTGCTCTGCAAAAATTTTATCAGAGAGTTTAATACACTCACAAAAATTTTTATTCTGCTGCGGGAAAAAGCAATTATTCTTATCGGCAACAGTTGTATCCCGACCGATAAATTCACTCTGTGTCCATAGAGATGAAAGATTTATTTTTTCCGTTTCTTTTATATCGTTTTTTATGAGAATGAAAAAATACTCCCATGAAAATAATGCAATGTTATTATTTAATGCTTGTCCATAAATTTGGCTCATTGACTTTGGATATTGAAAATAGGGACAAACTAAAACAGCGTAATCATTATCCCCACGCCAGTGTGCCATTGATTCAACTTTAAAGTCTTTTTGATTCTTTGCCGTACGGCTTAAACGAAAAGATTTTGCATCACCTACAAGTGAATAGTTGTGAAATCGGCTTACCGCTTCTACATCAGCACTATTGCTTCGCTCTCGAAGGACAAGTGATTTCAAACCGACTTCATGAAAGCATTTTGCCAATACAATATCGGAAGCTTTTGAATATAATTTTTCCTCGGTTGAATCGTGAACAATGTGTTCGGGAATAATTCCAACTTCCGTAATAAGCGGTAAAAACTCATCATGCGAACAAGCAAATATAGTTTTCTCAAGCGTTTTACCGGCTTCTTGAAACGGCTGTGTTACGGATAGGCGTTTTATCAATTCACATAGATCATTAAATTTCATACTATATGCTATTACACCCTTCTCCAAAATAAAGATTAAAAAAGATTAGTTACTCAGTATCATAAAATTTAACAGTCGACTTTTAACGAAAGTCTTCTATGAATATACAAAGGAACTAAATAAAACTGAGTATAACACAATTTAAAGACAAATGCTAGTAGTCTATTCATCAATCTAAAGCGAATAACCTTTCCCAAAAAGCGTTCGTAAATTGAACCTAATATTTCTACTGGTAACACGCTAAACTCGTACGGACATTCGGGGTAATACAATGCATTGATAATCGAAGATAAAGTTTTATCGGAAATATTTAAATGCTCAAGTAAGGAATCTTCCGCAAAGAGTCCCGCATTAAATTTTTCATTTGCTTTTACAAAAAGCGCGTTTAAACTTTTGTACACAGCCGTTTTTGTGTCCACATCTTTTTATATTCCGCATTTTGCTTGGCTAAATAAACATTGTAGTACGAAATTTCGGTATCCTTATCCAGTAAATTATATTCCATCTTTCCGGAAACACACTCGAACTTCACCAATCCTTCATTTTTTGATTTTTTAAATGTATTGCCGATATACATATCCTGTGCGCGGAATTTTTTATCGGGCTTGTCTTTTCCTAATTTTCGACTGCTGCACGCAATCAAACCGATATTCCTTGCCATAAAACTTCTCCTTCAATACAAAGTATTTTCACTCGCGAAAAGGGCAATAAAAAGCGAGCTTTTGATTACAGTTCATAAAACAAAACTTGACCGGTTCATGAGGTAATTATTGGACTACTGAAATTAACGGTTGTATTAAAATATATTATTCAGCCCCTTCTTCTTATGCGGTGTTTTATCAAGCGAATCTGCGATGATATTTTACCGAACATTTCATCAATCAGATCTTTTAAAGTTTTCTTGATAAAAACGACTTTTGAGCTCATGGTAAAAACAGCTTTTACTTTTGAAAAAAACTCACCTTCTTCAATATCATCCATCGCTTGCTCCATGATTTTATATAAGCTGATATTTTCTTCCAAGTTATCCAAGAAGTCTGTCAAGAGCTCAAGCCCATCATCAAAAACATCAGTAACTTGTAAAATGTATTGCCCGTGTGGGAGAAAAAAAGTGGTTCACCTGAACCGCCAAAATCTATACAATAGATTAAAACCACAATAACCGGAGGATACAGATGAACCAAGGTAATGATACCAAAAAACAAAAAAAATGGAAGCACCTCAGTGAACGCGAGCGATACAATATTGAGTTGTTGTTGAAAGAAGGCTACAGTGTAAAAGCTATTGCAGCTCATTTGGATCGTGATCGTAGAACCATTGAGCGGGAAATTAAGCGAGGAACGGTGAGTACAAAAATTGAAAATCCCTATGTCAGCCGCAATCCTGCGGTACCGGATTATTTAATTAAAACTTATTACTCGGCAGAGCATACTCAAGAATATGCCGATAAAAAAAGAACGTTTAACATCGCCGCTGAAATAGCGCGACTTGTTAAACGGTCGACTTTTGCTACCGCAAAAGATCGCATTTTTATAGTGCCGT
>CALDWC010000065.1 GCA_937923945.1 uncultured Treponema sp. | reverse complement strand
AATTTGCGAAGGCGATGATTTTTCGCACGTTCGCAACGAAGTGAAAACGTGCATTATAAAAATGCGATCTTTTGCAGTAGCAAAAGTCGACCGTTTAACGAGCCGCGCTATTTCAGCGGCGATGTTAAATGTCCGGTTTTACTTTTGCCCGGGCGGGAAGTAATGCGTGCAGCGCTTCGTCGCTTTTACATTGTAGCAGCTCTGCGATCAGTTCATTTAAAACGGGCAGCTGAAACTGTAAGGTTTCCAGCTCCGATTTGGTAAATCGGGATAATACATAATCGGCAATATCCGCCTGTTCGCATGCTGGACGCCCGATGCCGATACGGATACGCCAAAACTCGGACGTTCCCAGTTGTGCTTTTATCGAACGCAAGCCGTTGTGTCCTCCCAAACCGCCCGCCCATTTTAAGCTAATAACCGCTTTATCCAACTCAAGCTCATCGTGAATGACCACCAACTCGTGCGGTTTGATTTTATAAAACTGCATCATTTTGACAACGGCATTACCGGAGTTATTCATATAAGTGAGCGGTTTTAAAAAATGGAGCGTTTCCGTTCCGTACGGAGAATCCACTCGGGCATATTCACCGATAAACTTATTCTGCCAATTTAAATCGCGCGTTAATTCCAAGTTTTCCGCACAAAAAAAACCGGCATTGTGCCGTGTATCTTTATATTCGTTTCCGTAATTTCCCAAAAATGCGAATGCTTTAATCATAACCTTTCTCCGGTTTTTGACATTGTATGCAGGAGCTTTGTTCGTGTCTAGTGCGATTTGCGGTTAAAGTTAATCCTCTGGTTTACTCGAAAAGCGGCGCAACAGTTAATTTCATATAACAGTAAAAACGGCATATTGGAATACCGCGTCAACGGTTTGGTTGAGGTGATTGAACTTTTAACGAAAGCCACTCTTTTTTAATTTTTTTAATGAACATACGTGGTATATGCATTTGCAAAATCCATAACGCACATAAACCGGTATTTTGCATGTGAACCGGTTGCGATACCGATTTTTTTGAATGAAGGATTTAAAATATTTTTTCGATGACCGCGCCCGGGTACTCCGTCATCAATGAGGAGTTGCACCACAATCGCACGAGCTTCGTTATATCCATAAGAGATATTTTCTCCCCAACTGCCGTTCCAGATACCGAACTGGGAAATCCGCTCCCCCGGTGTACGGTATCCTTGAACGGAACTGTCATGACCGATTGCACCGCTTTTTGCCTGATACTGGACAAACCAATCGGCGGCTTGATATAAACCCGTTTCAAATTCAAACGCAGCCATTTTTTTTGTTTTCAAAAGCTCCCGATAGCATTCGTCGGCAGCGGCGGATGAATTTCGGTAATGCTTCATAACCTGTGCCGCATAATTGGACGGATTTTGCCGCACTAAGTTTAATTCAGCTAAAATTGCCCGCTCAAGTGAATTCGGGATACCTTTAGGATTGTTGCCGCTGTCTTTGTTGTTTGTCGGCGATGGTTTGCCCGATTCTTTCGGGGGCTCCGTTTTATTCGGTATATCTGTCTGAGACGTTGACGGATAGGTTGTCAAACCTCCTGAACGGGAAATCGATTCAAGCAAAAAGCATGATTCTAAACCGAACATCAAGACGCCGAATAAAATAAATTTTCCAACATGTCGTTTCATACAAACACCTTTTTGTTATAATTTTCTTGCAAGCAGTATTCGCTGTCAACGATTATTGATCGGTTACAATTAAGGATTCCGGTGCTTTGATAAATTGAATCCCTTTAAAATTACAATGACATACGCGGATTGTACCTTTTAGATTTTTCGGAACTTGTATTATCGAAAAAGCGGCTAATCCGTTATATTTTGAAATACAATTTTCAAAGGTAATGTCAACGCGGAAGTTTTTATATTCGACGCTCCCCAAATGAATTTGGATACCGGCTCCTTTGTTGTATAAAAATGAACAATTCCGGACAACACAATCAGCTAATTCTTTGCTGGGATCATTCGGCTCAAAGTCAATACCGGCTTGCGGCAATGTTCCCCGCGTTCCAAAAATTGAACAGCCTTCAATGAGTAAACCGTCAACCGCAATAATGCTGATTCCTTGGCGATGCTGATCTTCGATCGTGAGATTTAAAAGCTTTATATTTTTGGATGACACGTCATTATCACTGTAGCTGACATACACCCCGTCACCGCCGGAACCCATTATTTTTAATCCTTCAACGGTAATCGACTCGCAACCTCTAATCTGTATATTGTGTCGCCATTCACTTTTTACATACGCCGCACTTTGGTAATCCGCTTTTCGCATCTGAAACACTGCACCATAGCCGATAAGATGAATATTTTTACAGTTTTTCAGCAAAAGTAGCGAATCGACTTTACCGTGAAATTCATCTTTCTTTGCCAACACGACAACGCCCGGTTCAAAAATAATTTTTTTATTTTCAATATGTTCCATTTTTAAGGGGCGCACGATGTAGGGGCGGTTTTCTGTGAGTTTCGGAATCCGTACTTCGCCGCCACTCTGCGTTAAAAGCGATTGGAGTTTTTCCGTATCATCATAAGCCGGATCCGTGTATACATCAACGGCATCGAATGTTTTACAACCGAATAAAAAAAGCAAACAACTAAAAAAAACTACGTAACGATATTGTTTCATAAAATCTTCTTTCAAATCTATAGTGCCAACACTTTTTTACCGCTTGGCTCCGCGATGCCGAAAAGTTTCGATAACTTTTTCACCGTGTAATGCCCGCCCGTCGCTGCATTATATGCGTCAACGACTTTTTGTTTTTCAGTGTCATCATTGTTATATATTGCACAAGCAGCGGCTTGGCGAAAATGACCGGAAGCTAAAATTGCATCAAAGCTCTTTCCTTTTAAACCGACAACTTCCGCTTTACTCACAATGGAAACCGCTCTGTCGTATCCGATTGTTGCGATAAAATTATCGCGCGTCATTATGTTATTTGCCATACCTTTTCCTTTCCGAATATTTGAAAAACAGCTTTGAAAAAAGTCAAAGCTGTTTTTGTGTTTTCTTACATTTTGTTGAAACTTTCTTTTGAAGCGCCGCAAACCGGACAAACCCAGCTATCGGGAATATCTTCAAATGCCGTGCCCGGTGCAATACCGCCGTCGGGGTCGCCGACCGCCGGATCATACACATAGCCGCAAAGTTCACATACATACTTGTCCATAAAAACTCCTTTCGTCTCTAACGTTAATTTAATAGTAAAAACTTTTTACCAAAAAGTCAAGTTCAAAATAAGAAAGACTTTCAAAATTTTGCGTTTCCGAGGTTTTCCACCGCCTAAGGAGGCACTGATTAATTCAATCGAGAATTAATCAGTGCCCACATTTAAAATCTATTGTTTCGCAAATGTTCAGAATCTACCTTATTATACTGAACATTGAGAAACAATTAGGAAACGCTGTTAAACGGCGTCAAGCCTTTAATCAGCGTTTCCCTAAAAACATCCGCCATCTTAGCGAAAAAAAGCTTCCGCTTCTGCAATTGTCATTGTTTTATAACAGTAATTTTTTACATATTGGTACAAACGTTCCAATCCGTTCGGTACCGGCGCTTTGCTGAAAAGTTTTGCCAGCATTTTTAATTCCGTATCGGTAAAGTAATACGGTTCATCGACCGGTTTTTCATCCTGCGATGAACTATCCGATGCATTATTTTGAAAATCGTTCATAAAATAATATCCATTCCTTCTTGGGCTAAATCAATTTCAGGAAAGCTGCTTCCGCGATAGTCCCGATAATGCTCTGCATTTGCTTTAATCGTGAAAATTGTTTTATCATTATAGGTGGGCTCATGGTGAAAAAGCAATATTTTTTTTACCGCCCATTTGATTGCAAAATCAACCGCCATCGAAAACGTTGAATGCCCCCATCCCTCTTTTTCGATTGAATCTTGTAAAGTGTATTGCGAATCAACCGCCATTAAATCCGTGTCGCGGTAAAACCGGATATTTGCTTCCGTGTCAATTAAATCTTTTGGACGCAGTTCCGCATCGGTTGAATAAATAAACTTTTTCAGCGGCTTCGTTTTTAAATTAACCGACCGTGAATCACCGGCAATCTTGTTGGGAGCGATTGTTCCGACCTCCGTTGAAGTAACGTCGGTAACGGAATAGGAAACGCAACCGCCCGGATGACGCACCCGATTCCACGCAATCGTTGTATTTCCTATTTTAAAAGTCTGTTCGTCGTTTGTAATGAGATGAAATTCAAATTTCGCTTTTAAGCCGTTTTCCGAAAACATCTGCACGGGGAAATACGGTTGTTCCATTTGTGCTTCCAAAAATTCTCGACAATTTTTCCGCGTGCTGTGTACGATAATCGTGTTCGCC
>CALDWC010000064.1 GCA_937923945.1 uncultured Treponema sp. | reverse complement strand
TACCTTATTATACTGAACATTGAGAAACAATGAAGGAGATACTTTGCTTTGCAAAATATGCTGTTAAACGGCGTCAAGCCTTTAATCAGCGTTTCATTATGCAAGTATGACGGTGAGAATGTGAAAAAAGATATGTTATCTAATGAGAAAGCTGATCTTAATAGATACTTCTTTTCTTAGGTTTCGGTGCCGATATTTTTGCAACCGACAATGTCTTTATTCGCGTTACACCGATGTTCGGTTTCCGGTTAAACAAACCGTATATATATCGGGAGGTAAAAAAAATTATAACATCTCAGATACTAAATACAGTGATATCGGTTTTATGTTTAACCTCGGAATCGGTGTCGGCAATAAGTTCTAATCATTCACGGAAAATCATCTCACGGTTTATGTAACCGAAAGATGATTTTATATATTATTACAACAATGAGCGTATCTCGGAGCAATTGGACTGGAAAACTCCAGTCCAATTTAATGCCTAAAAGCTCCGAGCTTTTTAGATAAGGCGAATTATTGGGATTCTTGTACACTGATAAAACAAAAGATGCAAAGAACTAATTGTTTTATACACAATACTTTTTATAGCCTTATTAGCTTGATAATTTTTCAGTTTATAAATAAAATGTGGATTATTCTTTAATCGATACGAGGAGATATTTATGGAAAAATTATTTCGTATTAAAGAGCGAGGATCAAATATTCGAACGGAAGTATTTGCCGGAATAACAACATTTTTTGCGATGGCATATATTTTGGCGGTAAATCCAAATATGCTCGGTCAAACCGGAATGGATAGTGCCGGGGTTTTTACCGCAACAGCACTTGCAGCAGGGATTTCCACGCTTCTTATGGCATTCATTGCAAACTTACCGGTAGCACTTGCACCCGGAATGGGACTAAATGCCTTTTTTACATTTTCCGTTGTACAGGGAATGGGCTATTCATGGCAAATGGCTTTGACAGCTGTTTTTTTGGAAGGTATTTTATTTATATTTTTATCCGTTTTTAAGGTCCGCTCACAAATTATAAAGGCAATTCCCGAGAATTTAAAAAAAGCAATTGCCGTTGGTATCGGTTTATTTATTACGCTTATTGGGCTCGTTGACGGAGGAATTGTTTCAAATAATACGGGAACGATTATTGGATTTGTACCGCTTCAAGGACAGGCTTTAGTTTCACTTATCGGTCTGATTATTACCATTGTGCTTTTATGCTTAAAAGTTCCGGCAGGAATTTTGATCGGTATGTTTGCTACAACCCTTGTTGGAATACCTTTTGGCGTAACAACAGTACCTGAAAGTTTTTCACCCGTTTCAATTCCAGCAGCACCTATTTTTTGGGCATTTGATTTTTCAAACGTTTTCACAACGAAGTTTTTTATTGTCTTTTTTACGTTTTTGTTTGTCGATATGTTTGACACAATCGGTACTTTAGTTGGTGTTGCAGAACAGGGTAACTTAAAGGACGAAAACGGAGATATTAAAAATGTAGATAAAGCTCTTTTTTCAGACGCCGCCGGTACGGTTATTGGTGCAATGCTTGGAACTTCAACGATCACAAGTTTTGTAGAATCCTCAGCCGGGGTAGCTCAGGGCGGACGAAGCGGTTTTGCGTCAGTTATAACCGGTCTTTTGTTTTTCGCTTCTTTATTTTTAAGTCCTCTTTTTTTGCTTGTCCCTGCTTGCGCTTCAGCTCCGGCTCTTATTATCGTGGGTTACCTTATGATGAGCAATGTTGTTAAAGTTGAATTTAAAAATCTCAGTGAAGGAATTCCTGCCTTTATAACCATTATGACAATGGCTTTTTCGTATAGCATTGCAAACGGTATTTCTTGGGGTATTATGAGCTATGTTCTTTGCAAAGTATGCTCAAACGAATATAAAAAAATATCGGCACTTACTTGGATATTGTTTTTTGTATTCCTTGCAAAAACAATTTTAGATCTTGTGCAAATTTAAAAACCAGTAAAACTTTTAAGGTTTTAGTCTAAAGCTTTTCAATGGTAGTGTATCTGAATCATTTACAGTACACTGCCACGATCGCTCGCTGATGTAATAAAGCAGGGTCGCAGTATAAACGTATTTCTTTCAAAAACTCATTCGCTTTTTCAATATCGGATATTCCTGCAAGGCGGAGCTCTTTTACAAATTGATCTTAATGTGCGTGATTTCACTCCACTCGTCCTTTCGATTGCGACGAATTTGAAAGGATAACCTCAACTCCTAACTTTCGATATGCCCTATCAAAAGGGCAAACCCAAACGGCTTTTTTGTTTGCACAAACAATGATAAGCAAAGGGACACCGTGTGCCGTACATGCTTTTTGAAGTTTTTCAAGGGCTCTTTCGTCTCTGATAAAACAAAAAACCGCACTGCTTGTTAAGCTCATACATAAGGAAACGCTGTTAAACGGCGTCAAGCCTTTAATCAGCACTTCCTAAAGCGGAATGCCAAGTCCCCATCCGTACAGGAGCCATACCGACACATAGCCGGTCAGCACAGCAATCAGCGTATACGGCACGCTCAGTTTCATAAACGCTGCATTGCTGACGTCATAGCCTTGCGAGCGAAGCGTGTTGATTGCTGCAATATTCGCGCTGGCACCAATCGGCGTAATATTACCGCCCAGCGTCGCGCCGACCAGCAAGCCGAAAAAAAGCACGGGACTGGTCATACCGAGGTCGTCGCTCAAAATTTGTATTACCGGCAGCATTGTCGCAATATAGGGAATATTATCAACGAAGGCGGAAATTAAAACCGATCCCCATACGATAATCGTGTACAACACAAAATTACCGATTTGCAAATTTGCGAAAAACGAACCGATTGCGTTAATCACGCCCGCCTGCTCAATACCGCCGATAACGATAAAAAGCCCCGAAAGCAGCACGAGCGTATCAAACTCAAAACCTTCCAGCACCGTCAAAACCGGTTTAACGCTCTTTGTCCGAATCATTTGATACACCGCTCCGAATATCATCAATGCCACACAAATTAACCCGTTCGTGATATACGGTTTTTTATCACTCGGGATAAATGACGTAATAATGAGAAGAATAATCATCACAATTAGCAGCACTGAAGGCATCGTATCCGTTACTTCCGTAAGCGGCATTTTTTCCGGTTTTTGCTTGTACGTACGGAAAACCGCTAAAAGGTACAAGACGGTAAAAAAACATGCAATTTGCACAACAAAGAAAAGGCAGGGACGCCCCATGTACCAAAAAAAATCAAGGAACGTTAAATCTAACTGACTCCCGAGCAAAATCGAAGTCGTATCTCCGACGAGCGTCGCCGCTCCCTGCAAGTTCGCGGAAATCGCAATTGAGATAATCGGCAACACCGGTGAAATTTTTAGCTTTTCCGCCATCACGAGTGCAACCGGTACTACCATCAGCACGGTTGCCACATTATCGATAAAAGCCGACACAACGGATGCAAATACCGAAAGAACAACAACCGCCCAGCGAACATTCGGCATCGCAGCGATAATCAAGTCGGCAATCCGCTGCGGCATTTTCGACTCGGAAAAAAGGGCGACCAAGCCCATCGTTCCCGCTATCATTAAAAGCACATTCCAATCAAGCGATTGCCGCACTTCCGAAAGCGTATAATCAATAACACCGAAAAGCCCCAAACACACAAAAAGCGCCGCCGAAATTATCACAACCAACGGGCGCCGGTTCGTAAAAATAATTAAGCATAGGTATGTTACCGCAAAAAGCACCGCGGCTAAAACAAGCTGATTCATAAAATCCTCGCCAACGGAACGAGTGTACCAAAAGTAAAAAAAATTTTCAACCTATTTAACGCATAGGCACTTGAATCCAAAAGGAGACACGGATTAATTCAATCAAGAATTAAGGGCATCTTTCAAAAACTGATGTTTTTAGAGACTTCTTTTCAGT
>CALDWC010000063.1 GCA_937923945.1 uncultured Treponema sp. | reverse complement strand
AACTATAGTACGAATTGCCTCCGCCAAAAAATTTTTTGAAACGCGTAAAGGAAACGCAGATTAAGGGCTTGACGCCGCTTAATAGCAACTTTGCGAAGCAAAGTTTTTTGCAGAAGCAAAGTATCTCCTTCATTGTTTCTCAATGTTCAGTATAATAAGGTAGATTCTGAACATTTGCGAAACAATAGATTTTAAAGGTGGACACTGATTAATTCTCGATTGAATTAATCAGTGTCTCCTTAAGCGAAAACCGGTTGCCGTGATACCGCTACGCTTTTTTCAAAGCGGTTAAAACCGCATCGTAGTCGGGTTCATTCGTAACTTCGCTGACCACCTGCGAATAAATCACCGTATTATGCTCGTCGATGATAAAAATCGCCCGTGCCAAAAGCCCCGAGTCGCTCAGCAAAATACCGAATGCTTTTCCAAACGAATGATTGTAAAAGTCCGAATACACCGATAAATTTTTGATACCGGCTCCGGCGCACCAGCGTTTTTGTGCAAAAGGTGTGTCGACTGAAAAAACGGCGACTGAAACATTGTTTAAGTGTTCCGTTTCTTTATAAAAACGGCGAACTTCCGTATCGCACACCGGCGTGTCCAGAGACGGTACCGCAACAAATAAGCGCAAGCCTTTTGTGTCTGCGAGCGTTACGTTATGTAATGCTTCATCTTTTACCAAAAAATCAGATACTTTTGCTCCGACTTTTAAAGGTTCTCCGGAAAGTTTTACTTCATTTCCACCCATCGTAATTTTCATATAATCCTCCAAAAGATTAAAATTATTCTAATTAATAAAATAATACTAAAGAAGATAGGAAAAGTCAAGTCGTTTTTCATCGGCGATTTTAAAAACTTTCTTGTACTTCCCGCAGTTTTTTAGTATAATCTCCACCATGACTGAATTGGAAATACACAAAGCTTTTTCTGAATTTATTTTGTCGGTTTCCGGCTGGCGGAAAGTGTTTGAACTTGACGGCGAAAACGGTCGATCCGGCTTTATTTCGGAATCCGATGCGTTTTTAATTTTTTTAGCTTGCAAGAGTTTTGAAAAGTTTTTGCTTTCTCGAGGCTTTGACACGGTACTCATCGGTCGGGATACGAGACCGACCGGAGCAATGATAGTACAGATAGCCGAAAAGGCTTTTACGCAGCTTGCCGTGCGGGTTACCGGAATTGCTGCCGCACCCGAAATAATGGCTCATGCGGCAAAAAGCGGAGTACCGTTCCTGTATTTTTCGGCAAGTCATAATCCCATCGGACATAACGGATTGAAGTTCGGTCTAACAAACGGCGGCGTATTGGACGGAACCGAAGCGGGCGAGTTAATTACGCTTTTTTCGCAAGCCGTTGCACAGTATACCCCGCAATTCCGCCCGCACGATAAAACGTTTCACGCGACACTGCCGCTTTTCAGTGAAACCGAGTGCCGGTATTTTACCGAAGCATTTTCCGCCGTATGGCAAACGATCAGCATAAAAAACGGAAAAGCAAATCCCGTGTGCGAAGCGGCTTTGAGTGTAAACGAAAAAAAAGAAAAAGCCACCGCCTTGGAGCATTACTATCGGTTTATGCTTGAAACGATTTCAGGAACGGCGGATGCACAATCGCAGGAGGCGTTTTGTACCGATTTATCGGAAGCAATCAAGCGGTACAAAACGGCTGCAGGAGATTTTTGTTTCGTCTATGATTTAAACGGAAGCTCGCGTTCTCACTCGATTGACCGCGCCTTGTTTGAAAGGTTCGGTTTAGAAACGGTGTTTTTAAATGAAAATGAAATCGTCCACGGCATTATACCGGAAGGGGAAAACTTACAACCTGCCGCCGCAAAAATGGCGGAACTTGCCGCGGCGGGAAAGCGCCCCCTTTTTGCGCTCATGCCGGATTGCGACGGCGACCGAGGCAACCTCGTGTTTTGGGATAGTACGCAAAACCGTCCGATTATTTTAAACGCGCAGGAAGTATTCGCCCTTTCCGTGCTTTCGGAACTGAGCTACGTTCGGGCGGCGCGACTCTCGGACAAGCCGGTCGCTGTTGCGGTGAACTGCGCGACGTCCTTTCGGATTGCGAAAATTGCGAACGCATTTGATGCTCACGTTTTTACCGCCGAAGTCGGCGAAGCGAATGTCGTGAATTTAGCATTGCATTTGCAGGAAGAAGGGTACTTCGTGCGGATTTTAGGCGAAGGTTCAAACGGCGGGAATATTACGTTTCCGGCAAAAGTACGCGACCCGCTCAATACGCTTTTTGCAATTTTAAAGCTTTTGGTGTTTCCGATGCCTTTCCGACTCTGGTGTGAATGCTGCGGTCAACCGGAAAAATACCGCACGGATTTTACACTGCAAGACATTATCGCGACGCTGCCACCGTATACGACTACGGCAACGCAGGAAAAACGCGCGCTGCTGCAGATCCGTGAAACCGATCAAGTGAAATTGAAGCGTGCGTATCAAAAGATTTTTGAACGCGAGTGGGCGGATAAAAAAGATAAACTTGCACAAAAATACGGCTTTGTTTCTTATAGCGTATTCGGCACAAAAGGAACGCGTGAGTTCGATTGTCGAGAAGATTTCGGACTTTCCGAAAAAGGCGGATTAAAAATCGTGTTTTACGCTGCGGATGCACAACCGTGCGGATTTATTTGGATGCGCGGATCAAAAACGGAGCCTGTTTTTCGGGTAATGGCTGATATTAAAGGCGATAATAAACTGGCAGAAGTAGATTTGGTCGAATGGCAGGGAGCAATGCTCCGTGAAGCCGATAGATAAAAAAAAGCCAAGAAAGGGAATCGAACCCTTGACCTACACGTTACGAGGGTGTTGCTCTGCCGACTGAGCTATCTTGGCATGCTTTCCAGTATACTGAAAACAAAAAATTTGTCAAGAGGATAATCTTTTTTTTGTTAAAATACAGGGAAAAGACTGAGTTTAGCTAACTTGAATTTTTCAAGTCAGCTAAACTATAGTACACGGAGAAAAAAGAACCTTTCCCTTGCACTATAAACTTTGCCGTTTAATTTCATGCGTAATGTTTGCTTTTGTGTTAATGCTGTTTACAATCGGGCAGAGTTTTGCCATGTTCGCAACGAGCTTTTCAAGTTTTTCATCCGGCTCTTCACTGTCAAAGATATACGAGATATGCAGTTTTTCAATACCGCGCCCGTCTTTTTCGTAGCCTTCCGGAATATAGGCATCTACTGCAATGCGGTGATTTTTTATGTTCAAACGCATTTTTTCCGAAAGTTTTCGAGTAATCATACTTTCGCAAGCAGCAATACTTGCAACCATAATCGAAACCGGACAGGCTTGCCGATCGCTTCCTCCGTTACTCTCCGGTTGATCGGAAAAAAGTTCATGACCTTCCATATCCACTTTTGTATACAGTTTTTCAAGCGGTTGACTTTCCGCAGAAAATTTAAATCCAGCCATAAAGAAACTCCTTAAATTTGTGTAGTACGGTTACGTATACTAGCCGCTTTTATGGTGTTTCTTTTATATAATAAAGTCAAGTAAATAAATTTATATTTATATGCTTGAGGAAACGCTAATTAAAGGCTTGACGCCGTTTAACAGCGTTTGAAAGTACAGATTAATTCTCGATTGAATTAATCTGTACCATCTATTACCTTTGATACTACTTCTTTTTCCCCCAAAGTCAAGCACCTTGCATGTAATTTTCAGGTGCTCCTTTTTATCCATTTTTACCCGAATAAAATGCGACCTCTTGCTAAATTTTTGAAAAGAATTTATAATTTAAACATAAAAGCAAAATGGAGGCTTTTGTATGAGAAAAATTTTGGTAACCGGATCGCTCGGTCAAATCGGGAGCGAGCTGATAGTGCATTTACGAAAACTGTACGGTGATTCAAATGTTGTTGCAACCGATGTAGTTAAAAAAGATATTCCGAAAGTAATTGATGCAGGTCCTTTTGAATTGCTCGATGTGTTGGATGCGAAAAAAACCGTTGAGTTGTGCAAAAAGTACCAAGTCAACACGATTATTCACCTCGCCGCTATTTTGTCGGCTGTCGCAGAAAAAAATCCGCAGCTTGCATATAATATTAATATGAACGGTTTACACAATATGCTGGAAATTGCCCGCGAAGAAAAATGTCAGCTTTTTGTGCCGAGTTCCATCGCCGCATTCGGTCCGAGTACCCCGAAAGATAAAACCCCGCAGGATACTATCCAGCGCCCAACTTCAATGTACGGGGTTACAAAAGTTGCGGGCGAGCTTTTATGCGACTATTATTTTAAACGCTACGGTGTTGATACGCGCGGTGTTCGATTCCCCGGACTTATTTCCTACGAAACGTTGCCGGGCGGCGGCACGACGGACTACGCCGTTGATATTTACTACGAAGCCTTGAAAAAACATGCTTACACCTGCTTCATCAAAGAAGGTACGTTGATGGATATGATGTACTTGCCGGATGCTTTAAACGCAATTACGACGCTGCTCGAAGCCGACGCTTCCAAGCTGCATCACCGAAACGCGTTCAGCATTACCGCGATGAGCTTTGCACCGGAAACCATCGCTGCCGAAATTAAAAAACACATTCCTGATTTCAAGATGAGTTACGATGTTGATCCCGTTCGCCAGTCAATCGCCGACTCTTGGCCGAACTCGCTCGACGATTCCGTTGCCCGTGCCGAATGGGGGTGGAAACCGACCTATGATCTCAAAACGATGACGACCGATATGCTCGAAAAATTGGCGGTGAAACTCGGAGTGCCGTACACTTCGGCGATAAAATAATTGTTTTAATCGTTAAGGAAACACTGATTAAAGGCTTGACGCCGTTTATCGGCGTTTTCTAATTGCTCCTCAATGTTCAGCATAATAAGGTAGATTCTGAACATTTTCGAAACAATAGATTTTAAAGGTGGGCACTGATTAATTCTCAATTGAATTAATCAGTGCCTCCTTACGGAAAATATGCTGCCTGAAGCCGACATTGCTTTTTTGGATGAAATCTGGAAAGCGAGCCTCGCAATTTTAAACACACTACTGACTATTATCAACGAACGAAAATTTCATAACGGCAGCACGATAATGAATGTGCCGCTCAAAGCTTTGTTTACCGCATCAAATGAATTGCCGGCAAAGAAGCGTTTAGTAAAATGATCGATGAAACATGGTTTGAAGTTGTTAATGAAGAAGCCTCGGATAAAATCGTTACAGTTGACGGACAGAAATGCTATGAATGCACAAAAAACGGTACGAATGAAATCTGGTATGTTACGGTAAATAGCGGGCGTCATGACTACGGTCGTCATGATGTGTATGATTCAAAGAAGGACTATGTTACTAACCGTGATTTTGCTAGAGAAGACGCTTCTATTTCTTGCTATCATAACTTTACCGTAAAAAAGAATCCCACAAAAAGGTATCTTGAACCAAAACAGTATCCGCCTGCTGCACGCCGCTTAGTGGAACAACTGCACACAATAAAGACGCGTGATACCGATAAAGAGTTGGCAATGCGAGGACTAGACACTTGATGCGGCTTTACGATACAATAAAATATCTATGGTTGTGAAAGTATGTTTAACAGTTTTCTTGGAACGGTAACGGAAAAATATTCTGACAGCATTGCTCTTGATACCGGAAGTATTGAGTGGTCACTTATTATGCCGGCAAAGAGTATCGAAAAGCTGATTGTCAACGAAAAGACGCGAGTGTATGTATACCTCCAGCATCAAGAAAACGGCATGCAGCTTTTCGGGTTTACGTCAAAAAAGGAGCGGATGCTGTTTCTGGATTTGCTGAAAGTAAACGGCATCGGTCCGAAACAGGCGGTGAAAATTCTTTCAAATATTGAGCTGCCGGATTTGATTGGGATTCTGGATTCCGGAGATGCCGAAAAGTTAAAACGCGTTCCGGGCATCGGCAAAGTAACGGCACAAAAAATTTTACTGACGCTGAAAGGAAAACTCACCACGGAAAAAGATTTTGCGGAACCTGCCGCCGCCGGTGAATACGCCGATCTCGTGATCGCTTTAACGGAAATGGGTTTTGAACGCCGTCGAGCTGAAACCTGCATTGCAAATCTCGCGAGCGAAAAAAAACAGCACGGTGATACGATAAATGAAAACGAATTATTGCGGGCTGCAATCATTCGGTTATCGGCGGGGTAGGGGACATTTGTTCATTCAATACGCTCCGTTATAAAATACTTACCCTTATTTATTTTTTGCCGATAACAATAGTACAGGCAGTCAATATGGCAAATGAAATTGGAACCCGCGGCGAGCAGGCGGTATGTGCATTTTTGGAAAAAAAGCAATGGACGATTTTGGAGAAAAACTTCCGTATCCGAACGGCGGAAATTGATATTATTGCGCTTGATACAACGGGGTTGAAATTTATTGAAGTAAAAACAATGCTGCAGACCGATATTGAAAATTTAAGTATTTTGATCAATGAAAAAAAACAGGAAAAAATTGTCACTGCGGCAAAATTTTTTCTTGCAAGTCATGCACACTATCAACAGATGCCAATGAGTTTTGATGTTGCCGTTTTAAAAACGAATCCGTTTTTACCGGTGGAACCGGAGATTATATATATCGAAAATGCCTTTGGAGATTACTCAGGTGAATAAAAGTTTAACAGAAGATGCCCTTGTAAAAAAAGCAAAAACCAATAAAATAAAATCGTTTGCGTCGTTGCAACAAAACAGGTTTCATTCAAACACCTCTTGTTCTGATGATTCATATGAAGCGGATTACCATATTTCAGCGATTCGTGCAAAACTTGATGACCCTGCATATATTGAAGGAGCCATCTACCGTCTTGCAACGATTATTACAAACCAAATTCTCATTTTGCGAGGGGAACTGTGAAAAACAATCGACGAAAAAAAAACAGTCATGAACCGAAAAAAATAATTGATTACGGTGAGTTTATTTGTCCGAAATGCGGATTACCGATTACGGAAATTACACAAGCAATGACGGATTCGGTCAGTAAACAGCCGATGCATTTTGACTGTGCGCGTAACAGTATCTTGGCGAGTGAAACGCTTCCTGAAAATGCGGAGCTGATTTATCTCGGAAAAGGAACGTTCGGCATTGTTCAGTTTACCGATACAAATCCGCGCAACCGTAAATCGTTTAAAATTTTAAAAACATTTAACTTTGAAGAACCGGTTGCATCAAAACAGTGGCGCGACGGATTAAAAGAAACATTTGAAAAAACGCTCGAATAGTTTCTGCTCCAGCCGTTGCGTAAAATATTGGTGCGATTTTTTATTCGGTTTGATTTTTGTTGTATTTAAAAAAAGTAACAACGGTTCGTCCGAACATCCGCTCGTCAATGTGAGTGAGAACTTCCGGAGCGTTGATGCGGGTTTCATTTGCATATTGCACTAACATAATGCTTCCGTCTTTTACCGTTTGCGAGTGAACGAGATTTTGTAAAAGTTCATCGTAGTACGCGTAGCGGTACGGCGGATCGATGTTGATAATATCAAATGCGATTTTGTTCCGCTGAACAAAAAGTTCCGCCGCAATAAACTTGCAGTCGATCGCTTTATCGGCAAGTGAAATATTTTTCAAAATTACCGGTATTTTCTTTTTATCTTTTTCAACGATGCAGATAGGGTAGGCTCCTCGTGAAAAAGCTTCCAACGCACAGGTTGCGGAACCGGAAAATAAATCCAAAAAAGATAAACCGCTTAAATCACCTAAAATCGCAAACACGGATTCGCGGACGCGATCCATCGTGGGACGAACTTCGCCTGCCGGAACGTCCGTTCGTCGATTGGTTAAAGTTCCACCGGTTATTCGCATAATTTTTTACCGATTAGTTTACTTTGTCGGAATAACGGTATTGCCGAAATCCAAAAGTTCCGTCAGTTCCATTTCCGAAACGATGTTGATAATTTCGGCGTCCGTGTTGGTGTTTCTGACTTTTTTTGAAATGTCCCGTTCAATTTCACTCATTTCTTTTTTTAGTTCAGCGATCTTTTCCGGACTTTGGAGAAAAATATTTTTATTGTCAATTTCTAAATCCGTCATAAGTTGAATAAAACGGGAGGTGCAGGAATATAAACATTTCATTGTGTCAATGTAATCATGCAAATGTTCTTGCGAACTCAATTTTTCGAATATTTTTTTTATTGTTTCCGCGCAGAACACAATATCATCTTCAAATTTTGCAATAAAAAGCTCATCTGAAAAATCCAACTGCAAGCTTTGTGCAATCAACGACAAGCTCCGTGATACAATAAAAATATTATCGGTAAAAACAATATTATGAAGCATACATCACCTTTATTCTGCAAAGAGGCACTGATTAATTCAATAGAGAATTAATTAGTACTACCTTTAAAATCGTTGTTTCACAAATGTTCAGAGCCACTTATACAGAACATTGAAAAACAATTTAAGGAAACGATGTTAAACGGCATCAAGCCTTTAATCACCGTTTCCTTAATTGTCGGTATAAAAAAATTTTTCTTTATTGTTTTTTAAGCGGCTGGTTTTGCTTTCCCGGTGTTGAAACTTATTGCAGACATAGGAGAGGTTTTTCTAAAAAATATTTTACAAACTACTTTACAGAAAATAAAACGGGAGTATAATAGAAAAGATAAGCTAAAAATTTAAGGAAGAAAAATATGAAGCGAGTGGTTACTATTCAGGATATTTCGTGTGTGGGAAAATGTTCGCTCACGGTTGCGTTGCCGATTATTTCGGCGCTTGGAGTTGAAACGGCAATTATCCCGACGGCGGTTCTTTCAACGCATACGATGTTTCAAGGTTTTACGTTTCACGATTTAACGAACGAAATTACGCCGATTTGCGCGCATTGGAAAAAAGAAGGCTTTACCTTTGATGCGATTTACACGGGCTATCTCGGTTCGTTTGAACAAATCAATTTGATGAAAAAACTCTTTGCGGATTTTGCTTCGAAAAAAACGTTGCGGATTGTTGATCCGTGCATGGCGGATAACGGAGCTTTGTATACGGGGTTTACGCAGGAATTTGCGTTCGAAATGGCACGTTTAGTCGGAATTGCGGATGTGGTGCTACCGAATATGACGGAAGCGTCTTTTATGTTGGGGGTTCCGTACAAAAAAGCGGGAGAGTACGATGAAACGTATATCCGAAATATGCTTTTGGACTTGAGCAAACTCGGTGCAAAGCAGGTGGTGCTCAAAGGAGTTGAGTTTACTTCCGACCAATCGACGATAAAGGGCACAAAGGGTAAAATCGGTATTGCTGCATATAACAGCGAAACGAAAACTTTTTCGTATTACTTTCACAACAAGCAGCCGAAAAGTTTTCACGGCACCGGCGATATTTTTGCGAGCGTGTGTGTCGGCGCTTTGATGCGGGATGCAACGTTGCAGCAGGCATATTCGCTTGCTGCCGATTTTGTTGAAGCCGCGATCAAAGAAACCGTTTCGCATGAAAACTACAACACGTATGGTGTCGACTTTGAAGCGGTGTTTCCCTATTTGATAAAACGTATCGAAACGCTGTAGGATAACTGATTAATTCAATCGCCAATTACGGTTGCCTTTCAAAAACTTAGGTTAGATTTTTAAAAGGCTACCTTATCAGTGCCACCTTTAAAATCGTTGTTTCGCAAATGGGCAGATACTCATTGAGAAAGAATAGAGAAATGCTGTTAATGGTGTAAAACCTTTAATCAGCGTTTCTCTATTAGGATTTATCATCTACGATGACCGGTTTAACTTCTAAAAAAGCCGAAAAACTATAGAGACGATAAATTCTTGTAAAGTTGATTTCCGTGGCGTGGACAAAACAACCTCTTGACTTTTTACCCTGCTTGCGGTATTCTTAGAAATATTATGAAAGCATTAGTCAAAGAGATTTTACAGCAGGAAGCGAACGGACAAGAAGTTACCGTATGCGGATGGGTTCGCACCAAGCGCGAAACAAAAAATTTAGCCTTTTTGGAAATAAATGACGGATCGTGTTTTTCGTCAATTCAAGTTATTTTTGATTTAGATAAAACCGACAATACCGTGAAAGCAGAATTAAAACGCATTTCGACGGGAGCTTCCGTGAAAGTGGTCGGTTCACTCGTCGCCTCTCCGGGAGCGGGACAAAAAGTGGAAGTGCAGGGTGCAATCCTTTCGGTGTACGGTGAAGCAAATGCGGAAAATTATCCTTTGCAAAAAAAGCAGCACTCGATGGAATTTTTGCGGGAGATCGCACATTTGCGTCCCCGTACCAATACCTTCGGTGCGGTTGCCCGCATGCGCAGCCAAATGTCGTTTGCCGTACATACCTTTTTTCAGGAACGCGGTTTTCAATATGTGCATACACCGCTCATTACTGCTTCCGACTGTGAGGGTGCGGGCGAAATGTTTCAGGTAACAACGCTCGACTATGCTGCTTTGGCAAAAAAAGCATTAGAAAAAAAGATAACACCGGATGATTTTGAATTTGATTACTCGGAAGACTTTTTTGGTAAAAAAACCTATTTAACGGTTTCAGGACAGCTTGAAGGGGAAGCATACGCGACCGCCCTCAACCGAATCTATACGTTCGGACCGACATTCCGGGCGGAAAACTCTAATACGACACGGCACTTATCCGAGTTCTGGATGATTGAACCGGAAATGGCTTTTTTCGAATTAGCTGATAACATGGAACTTGCGGAAAGTTTTATCCGTTATTTGCTGAAATGGGCTTTGGAAAAATGCGGCGAGGATTTACAATTTTTTGACAAGCGCATTAAACCGAACCTCATAAAAACCTTACAGCATGTGGTCGATACTCCGTTTGTAAAAATCACCTACACTGAGGCGATACAAGAACTCGAAAAGCGTGCCGATGCGTTCGATTACAAACCCTTTTGGGGCTGTGACTTACAAACGGAACACGAAAAGTTTTTAACCGGCGAAGTGTTTAAAAGTCCCGTGATTGTCACGAATTACCCAAAAGAAATTAAGTCTTTTTATATGAAACAAAACGATGACGGAAAAACGGTTGCGGCAATGGATGTGCTGGTGCCGGAACTCGGCGAGATTATCGGCGGATCTCAGCGTGAAGAAAACTACGAAAAACTGTTGGCTCGCATTAACGAACTTAAGCTGGACGCATCGAATTACGAGTGGTTTTTGGATTTGCGCCGATTCGGCAGTGTTCCGCATTCGGGATTCGGCTTGGGTTTTGAACGACTCTTGCTGTATGTAACGGGTATGGGAAACATTCGCGATGTAATTCCGTTCCCGCGGGCACCGAAGCTGGCAGATTTCTAGAAAGACGGGTGCCTCCATAAGGCACCCGAAAAAGTCACGGCAAAAAACGCCGATTATAAGGCGTAAATTCCTCTATCGCTAATTAAAACGTTTTTGGCAGATAATCAGCGCCGCTAAAACCAGTAAATCGTAGGACAGCTTGTACAAAAACGAAAGTACGGCGTTCGGGTTTGTAAAAGCGGAACTGACCGAACCGATAACATTCAAAACGCACTGCACCGCCCATAAAATCGTGAAAACGAGTAAAATTGCATCGACTGCCGGAATGTTTCCGCCAAAAAGCTCAACAAACAAGAGAACGCCCGCAATTAACGATGCAACTGCAAGTGCTATCACGATGACGGTACGAAGCGAACCGTTGAAGAATGCGGTGATGCCGCCGAACAGATTACTGCTGCCCATAATCCCCCAAATACCGGTTACGATTAAAAAAAATGCCAGAGCTAAATGCAAAATTGCAGCTCCAACTCCAAAACGACTACTCATAAGTGCCCCCTACTATGGTCGGCATTATAACGAATTGATGTATATTTTTCAAGCGGTAAACAAGTTTTTTATCGGTTGTTTTTTCATACCGCGTTTGAAAAATAAAATCTACTTTTTTGCGGTGTTGATAAAAGCGTCCAACGTGTCAAAAGCATCAACGGAATCACCGACGTTGATTTCAACTGCCGCGTTCAAGTACGGAATAATGGTTTCCCTTTTGATAGTAAGCCAGTTGCTTGGGAGAATATGCGGGGCGGTAAAATTTTTGCTCTGCGGTAAATGAGCGAGCAGCAGCGGATAGTAAGTCGGAAAAACACTTTCGGTTATCGGACGCAAACTGGAAAATCCTCCCGCAATTCCGAAGTCGAACGCCGAAAGTTTTGTGGTGGCAGTATCGGCAAGAATCATCTTTTGCGTTTCGGGAGAAAATAAAAAGGTTAAAAATGCTTTTGCACCCGCTTTATTTTTTCCGTGTTTGAAAATCCCCGCATAGATAATTTCATCATCCAGCGGTACTTTGTTATTAAACATAAACCAACGGAAATCAATGAGCGAGGTTTTTTCTTGATGAAGTGCTAAAAGTTCATTGCTTTTCACATATTGGAAAAGACAGCGTTCTCCGATGATTGCCGAATAGGGATTGTTGTACAGGTACTTAAATTGAAAATCGGTTTCCGCTTTTGTTGAAGTATTCGTGTCGGTGGTAAATTTCCGCAATGCGGTTATTGCAAGTTTCAACGAAGTTTCATTCCATGAAAAAGAATTATCCTGTTCTTCAAAGTTTGCATTATACACTTTGGAGATTAAATACAAAAAGTCTGCGTTCCAAATCGGCGCAAAGCCCATTTTTGTGTAACCGTTCCGTTCAAAGGTATTGTATGAAGCTGAAAATTTTTGCATTTCATCAAGCGACAGGGTAAAATCATCGGGCGGTTTAACGGTACCTTTTTTAAAAATAATTGCCGGTAAATTAAAACTCACCGGTAGCAGTAACTGTGCCGAATCATTTTTTCCCAAATCTAAAAGTTCTTGATAAAAATTTTCAGGTTGTATTTTTTCGTCTTTTAGCAGCGAATTGAGATTAATAAAATTATTGCGGGTCTCCGCTCCTTTTAACCAGCAGCCGACCACAATATCGGGTTTTTCAAGTTTTGTATTTTTATTGATAAGTTCGGTTGAAGGGCTTTCAACAAAGTGCGTTATAATTTTGTAGCTATCTTGCGACGCATTAAAAAGTTCGCAGTAACGCGCAAATTCTTGGCGGCTGCTCCATACAATGACAATTTGTTGTTCGGCATTTTTACATGACAGCGCGCAAAGTGAAGTGAACAACACAACAAAGAAAATATTTTTTTTCATACGGGACATCTCTTTTTAAAAGCGGTATACATTATTTTTGGACAACGCGTTTTCGATATCCGTTCAGATAATCAAGGAACGTGATAACGGAAAGTGCAATGGCAACGCAGTACAGTACCAAGTTGACGGTTCGGAGTATTTGTGATGTTGAAGTGTCAATCAGCGAAAAAATTTCCAAAAGTTTTATCAAAAGTGAAAACCCCGCGCTTGAAATGTACAAAACCGTTTTTACTTTGCCGCCCATCTTTGCCGGAATTGAAAACGAATGCTGACTTGCCAGCATCCGCAAAAAAGTAATGCCGAACTCGCGGTATAAAATAATCATGTATAAAATCAGCGGAAAAAAATCTTCTGACATAAAACAAAACATAATCGTCAGATTTGCGAGTGCATCGCAAAAGGGGTCAAAGTGCTTGCCGAAATCGGTAACCGTGTTTGTGCGGCGAGCAACTTTTCCGTCAAGATAATCGGTAATTTGTAAAAAAATAAAAAGCGGTATTAAAATTAAAATAATAACTTTTTCACCGCAGTGAATCCATTTCGGTAAGAAAAAAACAATCAAAAAAAGCGGTGCTAAAATAATTCTACTGGCACTTAACGCATTTGAAACTTTCATGTTGTATAAGTGTATCAAATTTTTGATAACTGTCAAGGCATAGCACTCGTAAAAATTTTGTCATTTCGGTAGTATTTATTTTTTTATTGTGCTATACTTTTTCTATAAAACAAGTTGTCAGCGAGTAGCGATATGAACTTTATAAACGAGCAAATAGAAGCAAATACAAAAGCAAAATTGCTCTTGGTTGCAAAATATGAATTTTTAAAAAAAGGTTTTTCCGGAGCGAATGTACGGGAAATCGCAAAAAAAGCAGGTCTTACGACGGGGGCTATTTATAATCAATTTGATAACAAAGACGGACTTTTTGAAGCGATTGTCAGAAAAGAAGCGCGAATTTTTTTAACAATCCTTGATAAAAGCGAAGATAGTGCATTCGGTAACGTTGCAATCCAAATGGCGGACTTTTCCATAAGTGCCGAAGTTTCTCGCCGTCATTTTATGAAGCTCATTGATTTTTTTTATCAGCACTGGGAGGAAATGAAACTCGTTTTTTGCTGTTCATCGGGCAGTTCATATGAGCAATTTTTGGATACTTCAATCGGGCTCGTTGAATCGAAAATACTAGCCGCAGTACAAAAGAATAATATCAATGTATCTGCGAAAACGAAATTTTTTATCCACGTTATGGTTTCCACACAATTTTCAAATATGAAAGAAATATTCGACCATGAACTTAAAAAAGAGGAAGCAACGCAGTATATTCTTGACGTCGGAGCGTATCACGCTGCCGGTTGGAAGCAATACTGGACCACCAGAAACGAAAAACCGTGAGCGCTTGAAACATTCACTGAATTGAGATATAATAGTACAAAATGTAATTTTTACACTCTGTTGTGTTTTTATTCTCGGAGTAAGCGATGTCGGATATGAACATTCCGGGCGTTACGGGAACGTATGACAACTACGTTGAAGCGTTAATGAAAGTTGAGCGTGTTCCCCGCGATAATGCCCAAAAAGATTTGGATACGTACAAGGACAAACGGACTGCATGGCAAAACGTAAACCGTCTCGCGTCGACGTTGCGCAAAAGTTCAAATGCGCTGTATTCGTTTAATAATCCTTTTGCGGAAAAAATTGTCGGCTCAAGCGATGAAAATGCCGTTACCGCAACGGCAACCCGTTCGGCTGAAAACGCATCGTTTAAAATAAAAGTGGATAAAATTGCAAGTTCAGATAGTTTTCTTTCACAGCCGATTGATAAAAAAATGGAAGTTCCTGCCGGTACGTATACGTTCATGGTTGGCGATAAAACCATTTCGTTTAACTGGAAAGGTGGAAACTATCGAGCTTTTATGGATACTATCAATAAACGCGGAAAAGATATTTTAAGCGTTTCCGAAATTAAAACCGCAAGCAACAGTTCCAGTCTTCTTTTTAAATCTGAAGTTTTGGGTGAAGCAAATCGTTTGCAGTTTGAAGACGATGCGTTGACATTCGCTCTTGAAAACGGTATTTTGAAAAAAAACGACGGGTCTGCAGTCGGCTTTGACAGGCAATCCGTTTCGGTGCAGCCTCTTTCCTCGGATAAAATTGTGTTTTCAAAAACGGTACGCGGCTCGGACGGTAACATTTTGGAAATTACCGTAAATAAGGGAGCCGGCTCCGTTTCGAGCGGGACACCGCTTCCGGGTCAGCAAGATGCCGGGTCTGTCGGTACGCCCGCAACTGCCGATACAAAAACGTTTGAAAAGCTCGGCACGCTTTCGTATCAGGGCATTACCGTTACGAACGAAGCTTCTTCGGCGGGACGATTGCCGGAAACGCCGCCGCTTCCCGCACCGAATACGCCGGCGCCCTCGCAAAATCCCGCGGGCGGCTCCGCTATTCCGCAGGGAACAAATCTCAATATTTTTTCGCTTGAATCTGCACGCGGCGTGCTGATTCCGCTGCCGCCGATCTCCAATATTGACGGAGAGCAAAAAATAACGGTGGATTTAGCCGAATACGGCGATGTAAAAGCGCTCGTGTTAAATAATCCGAATCCAAATATTCAAATCGATGTGTCAAATATACGGATTTACGACCCAAAATCCACAGGTGAATATACGGCGGCAAATCCGGTTTCGGTTGCATCCGATGCGCAGCTTGAATTTGAGGGAATCAAGATCAGCCGTCCGACAAACAACATCGACGACTTAATTCCGGGTGTGACGTTAAACCTTCACGATAAAACCGAAGGAACCGCGAAAGTCGATGTTGAACCCGATAAAGAATTAATTAAAAATTCTATCATTGAGTTTGTCGCCAACTATAATCAAGTGCTGACAGAAATTAATATTTTAACACAAATTAACCCTGAAATTATTGATGAACTGACCTACTTGACGGACGAAGAACGTGAAGCCGCCGAAAAACGACTCGGACTGCTTTCCGGTGATTCCGCTTTGAACGGACTGAAAAATCAATTACGGCTCAATGCAACCGCTCCTTACCGCGCCACTGATGAAACGGCGATTATGCTTTTAAGCAGTCTCGGCATTTCGACAAACTCTTCCGTAGGCGGCGGCGAACTGGAAGCGGGGCGACTTCGCGGCTACCTCGAAATTGATGAAAAAAAACTCGATGAAGCTATTTCAAATAATCTGAGGGATGTAAAAGAGTTTTTCGGTTTTGATCAAAACGGCGATAAGCTCGTTGATTCTGGACTTGCGTATACTATGTATACGCAGCTTTCGCCCTATACGGATCGGGGCGGTATTTTTGCAACTCGCATTACTTCATTGAATACCAAAATTACGAGCAGTACCGAAAAAATCGCCGAATACGACAAAAAACTTGCGGCAAAAGAAAAAGAGTTGAAACGCAAATATAAAGTAATGGAAGGCACGCTCAAGGATATGCAGGGACAGTCCGATAAAATAAAAAGTTTTTCCAAACAAAAAGGAGAATAACACTTGATACAAATATTTGTAAACGGCGAGTCTTTGGAATTTACCGTCGAACATGAAAAAACAATCGGAGAACTGCTCGGAGAAGTTGAAACTTTTTGTAATAAAAATGGGCATACCGTTTTTAAAATTATTGCCGACGGTAAAGAAATTCCCGCCGAGCAGCTGGATGCGTTTTTTGCAAAACCCATTTCCGGTAAGGAAACGCTTCGGCTTTTTACGCAATCGGGCGATGAAGTAACGGCACATATTCGTGAACTCGGAAGTGCGTTTAAAGAATCTGCGGCAGCACTCCAAGACGTTTCCGTAAAAATGCAAACCGGTGACGATGCTGCCGTATTGATACTCATTGAAAGCGTTTCACAGCAGATGAAAACACTTTTGGATTTTTTACGACTTGAAATAATTTCGAACATCGGAGTAAATACGAAACTCGGCGATTCGAGTATTTTGGAAGAACAAAAAAAGATAACAGGATTTTTAAAAGAAATAGCGGATGCGTTTGCCGATAACGATATTATTACGGTTTCGGATTTGTGCGAATATGAACTTGCACCGCTTTTGGAAAATCTCGGAGCGGGTCTCGCGGCGCTGTAAGGTAAGCACTTTTATTACTTTTTGCTTTATTTACTGCTCCGTTAAAAATACAAGCCAGCCTATTTGAAAATAGAGACTTGCTATTCAAAAATAGCTACGATGTATTCAAAAATACGTACGTTGTATTCAAAAATACGTACGATGTATTTAAAAATACGTACGTTGTATTTAAAAATAGCTCCGTGGTAAATAAAAAAATCATTGTTTCTTTATAAATTGAAAATTTTAAACTTTGATTGATTGCTTGCTTATTGTACCAATGTTCAAAGTCTTGCAATTAAATTATATGCTAATAAAGATATTTACTCGTTAAGGAAACGCT
>CALDWC010000062.1 GCA_937923945.1 uncultured Treponema sp. | reverse complement strand
CAAATATTTTAAAATATTTGCCGAGAAATTTTAAAAATTTACCAAACTTTTGGAGGCACTGATTAATTCAATCAAGAATTGAGGGCATCTTTCAAAAACTCGGGTTAGATTTTTAGAGACGACTTTTCAGTGCCACCTTTAAAAACTTTGCTTCCCAAAGTTTGCCGGTAAACGGCGTCAAACCTTTAATCAGCGTTTCCTTAGAGCAAGATTAAAATATCAGAAAATAATTTGAAAATAATATCAAGCGTATAATACGCTCCATAATAAAAACTCATTCTCTGGTTAGAATTATAACGGATAAAAATAAAAAGTCAATGGGAAAATAAAACCATGGTATACTTCAGTGATATCTTGCCAATCAAGTATGTGCCGCAACCGATGATTGCATATAATTACAAATAGGTACTTGACAAACGGCTGCATCTTGAGTAAGATACAGCTATCGGGACTATAGCTCAGCTGGATAGAGCGTCAGATTCCGGATCTGAAGGTCGACGGTTCGAACCCGCCTAGTCTCATCGTATGTTTGGATATGAAACCCTCTGGGGGCTTTTGGTTCCTTTTGCCGGAACAGCCGCGGGCGCCGCCTGTGTATTTTTTATGAAAAAAAATTTAAACAGGGCGGTTCAACGCGCTTTAACCGGTTTTGCCGCCGGCGTTATGGTTGCCGCATCTATTTGGAGCCTTTTGATTCCCGCAATGGAACAATCGATGAATATGGGCAGGTTCGCATTTTCACCTGCCGTTATTGGTTTTTGGTTCGGTATTTTATTTTTGCTGTTTCTGGACAATGTTATACCGCACCTTCATTTGAATGCGGAAAAGGCGGAAGGACCGAAAAGCCATCTCAATCGGACAACGATGATGGTGCTTGCCGTTACGCTGCATAATATACCGGAAGGTATGGCGGTCGGAGTCGTATACGCCGGATATTTGACCGGATCTGCAGGAATTACCGCGGGCGGGGCCTTTGCGCTGTCGCTCGGCATTGCTATCCAAAACTTTCCCGAAGGTGCGATTATTTCAATGCCGCTTCACGCTGCGGGAAAATCAAAACAAAAAGCTTTTATCGGCGGCGTGCTGTCGGGCGTGGTGGAACCTCTTTTCGGGGCGCTCACGATTATTGCCACCCGTTTTATCCTTCCGGCGATGCCGTACCTTTTGTCGCTTGCAGCGGGAGCGATGATCTACGTTGTTGTAGAAGAACTGATACCCGAGATGTCGGAAGGCGAGCATTCTAATATCGGCGTTCTAATGTTTGCAGTCGGTTTTACGCTCATGATGGCACTGGATGTCGCATTGGGGTAAAGCGGCAAAAGTAGGGTAGGATACAACAACGGTGATGAAACCGAGTAATAGTAACAATAACGAAAAACTTGTACGTGAACAAAAATATTTTTTCAAACGGTTTTTATAGTGTTGGTACTGTTTTCGATTCCGTATCTGATAACCGTGCCTGCAACCGCTCTGGTGCTTTCGGGACGGATTCTCGATGACATGAAGGTAGATTCCGGATATTTACAAAACAACGGATTTTAAATTTGAAAGACAAATTTAATTCTCGATTTAATGTGAGGCAATGCGATTGCTTGCAAAAACTTGCAATGCGGATTATAATACTGCAACGGAAGTATAAATGCTTTTTAAGTTTAAACTCAACGGAACGGATGTTCAATTTGACTGTGAACCGAATACGCGGTTACTGGAAGTGCTGCGTTCGAATTTTTTGTTAAGCAGTGTTAAGTGTTCATGTCTACAGGGATTTTGCGGTGCCTGCACGATTTTGTTCGATGACGTGCCGGTACCGTCTTGTATGATTCCGATCTGTAATGCAACCGGTCATGAAATTATTACTTTGGAATATTTTTCAAAATCGCATGAAGCTGAATATAAAAAAATTATGACGGCTTTTAAAAAAGCGAATGTGAAAATGTGTGGACACTGCAATGCCGGTAAAATTTTTACCGCGTATAAAATTTTTAAAATGAAAGAAATACCCGACGAAAAAAAAATCAAAGAATTATTTGAAGGACAATTGTGCCGCTGTTCGGTTGCCGATTCATTGGTAAGTGCAGTACAAAAATTACGATGATAAAATAATTAGGAAAACAACGTGAAAGAAAAAACTATTGTGTATCAGCCGACGAGTATTACCGAGATGCAAACCTTGTTGAAAAACAATCAAAAAATTGTCCCGCTCGGCGGAGCGACGGAGTTTTTGTTTGGACAAGCCGAGCTTTCAATTTCATTGCCGCGTTATTTACTTTCGTTGTCAACGATTAAAGAATTTTACGAAATAACAAAAACGGAGCGCTATGTTGATTTGGGAGCGATGGTTACGCTCGGTCGGATTTTGGATTTGGGAGAAAAAAACATTCCGCCGATTTTATATTCTGCAATGAAAACCATTTCTTCCAAGAATTTGCGTTCACTTGCTACTATCGGCGGAAATCTTGCGTTGACGAAAGGACTCAAAACGCTCTATCCGATTATGATGAATTTGGATACGCGCGTTGAAATAAAAACCGGAACGGAAACTTTTTGGGAACCGTATTCAAAATATGCAAGTGATGAATTTGCAAAAATCAGAAATCAACCGCATGTGATTACCCGGGTAAGAATTTACACGGACGGCTGGTCATACAGTTTTTTTAAACGCTTTGGTAAAAAAGGAGTCCTTGACAATGAAACGGCATATTTTGTTTTTTTAATTCGAGGACAAAAAAACTTAATATCCGACGCACGTATTTCATTTTCCGGTGAAAAGTTTTTTCGAAGTCGAGCATTTGAAGAGGCATTGAAAGGTCAAACGCTTCCTTTCAGTTTGCCGGTTATCGATGGCTTTTTATCAAAAGGCAAAGAAACTTTTACGTCCGATCTTTTCGCACAAAAATTTCAGGAGCTGCTGTTTTTCAATTTATTCGAAAAATGTATACGTGATTTGCACTATGCGTAAATTGTGTTTTTGATTCGACAAAACGCAAAATTAAAACTGGAAACTTTTTAGCTTATTTCGTATATTTAAGGAGACAACTATTTTTATGGAGTGTGTATGATAAATCCGATGGAGCTGATGAAAAAAATCGGCGATATGCAAAACATAGCAAAAAACATGAACTTGGAAGAGCTGCAAATCCATGCGGAATCCGGCGGTGGGCTGGTCAAGGTAGTCGTGAATGGGCGGCTTGAAATGACTGCGTTGGAAATAGACCCCCTCGCGGTTGATAAGCGGGATGTGAAAATGCTGCAGGATTTAATTATCAGTGCGCAAAATGAAGCCAGCCGTAAAATGGTAGAAGAAATAAAAACAAAAATCGGCAATGAACTCGGTATTCCCGGGTTTACGGGACTTAATCTATGAAAGCGATTGACGATGTGGTTGAGCATTTGTCGCGGCTTCCCGGCATCGGCAAAAAAACGGCAACGCGGCTGGCGTACTATTTGCTGTCGCGGGATGCGGAACAAACAAAACAGCTGGCGAAAAGTTTAAATACCCTCCACGAACACATCCGAATTTGTCCGGTTTGTGGAAGTTTTACCGACGGTGATTTTTGCGATTTTTGCGATGATGCTTCGCGCGATCGCTCGGTGATTTGCGTCGTAGAACGCCAGCAGGAGTTGATTTCATTCAGCGAGTTGACCGAATACCGCGGTTTGTTTCACGTTTTGGGCGGTGTGATTTCACCGCTGGACGGCATTGGTCCCGACCGTCTTGCGATTACGCAGCTTCTTGATCGCTTGAAAGACGACTCCGTCAAGGAAGTTATTCTTGCAACCAATCCCACGATTGAAGGAGATACAACAGCGCTGTATGTGCAAAAACTTCTCAAAGATTATCCGGTACACGTTACCCGTTTAGCTTCGGGCATTCCCGCGGGAGGAGACTTGGAATATGCCGATAAACTTACCCTGCTTCGTAGTTTACGCGGACGAAGTAGTTTTTAAGTTTTTCACCGGCACCGATCGGAGCGAATATGCAGCAGTTGACGAAATACGCTTCTTGCGAGTTTGAAATAAAGCGTTCACGGTTTTTAGCGGAAGGTTTTCAGGTATCGGATGCAAACGAAGCGCGGCGGATTATCAAGCGGCAAAAAGAAAAATACAAAAATGCAACGCACGTGGTTCACGCGTTTTCCATCGGAAAAAACGCCGAAGTATTGGGGTCTTCTGATGACGGCGAACCTGCCGGAACCGCCGGCGCACCCGCTTTAAAAGTCGTGCAGAGCATGCACGTTACGAATGTGCTTATCACGATAACGCGCTGGTTCGGCGGTATCCTTTTGGGGACGGGCGGCTTGGTAAAAGCATACAGCGAGGCGGCAAAACAGCTCTTTGAATCGACACACTTGGAACCTATCATCGAAAAATGCAGCGTGGATTTTTCACTTTCCTATGCCGAATATCATACCGTGAAAAACGCACTTGCCGATTTTGAACTTGAAGCGCTTCGCACCGATTTCGGTACGCTGGTCGACGTGCATGCGGTACTTCCGCAAAAAAACTTCGCGGTGTTTTCCGATTATATAAAAAACGCTACAAACGGACGCGTTCAATTATGCGAAAGCGGTACCGACAATCAAACGGATCACATCAAACCGTAAAAACGCCGCACAAATGTGCGACTCATCGATGCTTTTCGGTTTATTTTTTGGATAAATCTTTTCGTGAAAAAACTATTTTTGAAATCAGCCCGTAATCAATGGCTTCATCGGCATTCAGCCAATAATCGCGGTCGGTGTCGGCTGCAACTTTTTCTCGTGCAGTACCGGTTTCTTCGGCGATAATCGCATTAATTTTTGCTTTTGCGTAGTTTTTTACCGGATAACCTTTTGACAGAAAACCGCGCAATGATTATAATAGGGGAATGAATTTTACGTTTTCGCAGTATGATGTGGTGGTTGTCGGGGCAGGTCATGCCGGAATTGAAGCGGCATTGGCTTCCGCGAAATTGGGCGCTCAAACGCTTTTGATCACCCAGAGCTTGGACGCAATCGGCAGACTTTCGTGCAATCCCTCAATCGGCGGAATTTCCAAGGGCAACATTGTCCGTGAAATAGACGCACTCGGCGGGATTATGGGCAAACTTGCCGACCGCACGATGTTGCAGTATCGGCTCTTGAATAAAAGCCGCGGCCCCGCCGTGCAAGCTCCCCGCGTTCAAGTTGACAAAGCCTTGTACTCGCATTTGGCAAAGCAAGCCGTTGAAACGCAAAAAAATTTACACGTGTTTCAGGACACCGTGATCGACTTGCATTGTGAGGACGCATGCGTTTGCGGCGTAAAAACCGAGCGCGGCAGAATCTTTACCGCCTCGGCTGTCGTTATCGCATCCGGCACTTTTTTGGAAGGACGTATTTACATCGGCGAATACAGCTCCCCGGACGGAAGACTTTCGGAGCGGGCGGCAATCGGGTTGGGATCGGCACTCCAAAAAAAAGGCTTTCAAATGATGAGGCTGAAAACCGGAACACCGAGCCGCGTTTTGCGGTCTTCGATTGATTTTTCAAAACTCCAAATTCAAGAAGCGGAGTCGTTGATGCAGCCCTTTTCTTTCGGGGCGGAACCGATTCAGCGTCCGTATATTCCGTGTTACGTTACCTACACCAATGAAAAGACGCACCGCATTATTCGGGAAAACATTGCGCGGTCGCCGCTCTATTCCGGTGTGATTAAAGCAACCGGTGCGCGGTATTGCCCTTCCATCGAAGACAAAGTGGTGAAATTTCCCGACCGCGAGCGGCATCAGCTTTTTATTGAACCGGAAGGGCTTGAAACGGATGAAATGTATATAAACGGGCTTTCTTCGTCAATGCCGGAAGATGTGCAGGATGCCTTTCTTCACACGGTTGCCGGTTTGGAACATGCGGTGATTACGAGACCGGGATACGCCGTCGATTATGCGGTGCTGTATCCGACACAGCTTTCAGCGGATTTACAAACCAAGCGCATTGCGGGTCTTTTTACCGCCGGTCAAATTAACGGCACGTCGGGGTACGAAGAAGCCGGCGGTCAAGGATTGATTGCAGGCATTAACGCCGCGCTCTTTGCCCGCGCCGCCGGAGAGAAAAAAAATTACACGCCTTTTATTTTGCACCGCGATGAAGCGTACATCGGGGTGATGATTGACGATTTAATTACGCAGGGAGTTGACGAGCCGTACCGAATGTTTACCGCACGGGCGGAGTACCGTTTAAAACTGCGCCACGATACTGCCGACGAGCGTTTAACCGCACGGGCTTTTGCGTTAGGGCTACAAACTGCGGACGCCTATCAGCGGCTTCAACAAAAACTCAGCGAAAAAAACAATCTTATCACAACGTGGAAAAGCGAAAAAGTTGACCTTTCCCGTGCGAACGAATATCCGCAGCTTGCCAAGCACGCAGGCGAAACGGTGGAAAAAGCCCTGCACGATCCGGCGGTCAGTGTCGAAGCGGTTCTTTCGGAAAAAACGCGCTCCGTTTCGCCTGAAATCTTGTACGGTGCCGAAACTGAAATCCGCTATGCCGATTATATTGCGGCGCAGGATGCACGCATCGAAAAGATCAAAAAAATGGAACACACTAAAATTCCGGTTGATTTCGATTATGACAGCGTTTCGGGTCTTTCAACGGAATCAAAAAATCGGCTGAAAAAAGTGCAGCCACAAACGCTCGGACAAGCGAGCCGCGTGCAGGGAATCCGCCCTTCCGATATTATGCTTTTGATGGTGGAACTTTCCATACACGGAAAAAACACAACGCCATCGTAAAAATATTTTCCTCGTTTATCCATGCCTATGATAAAACTTATTTTGAACTTTTTTTGTTATCGGCTTGACAAAAAAATTATTTTGTGCTATAATAAAGATCTCATGCGGATGTCGTATAACGGCTATTACCCCAGCCTTCCAAGCTGGAGACGTGGGTTCGACTCCCATCATCCGCTTTTCTATGAAAAATTACACGGTAAAAAGTTCAACGGGGGAAACGTTGGATGTCAACTATTATGAATCTTCCAATTCAAAAAGCTTAATTCAAATACTGCACGGGATGCAGGAATATAAAGAACGATACAATGATTTTGCCGAGTTTCTTGTTGCAAATGGTTACAACGTTTTAATTCATGATCATCTCGGACACGGAAAGAGTATCAGTGCCGCTCATCCGCTCGGTGATATGGTGTCGTTCGATGCAGTGGTTAAGGACATCGATCTGGTACGTAAATCAGTTGACTTTTCCGGCGAATACATTTGTTTCGGGCACAGCATGGGCTCATTTCTCGCCCGCATTTACAGTTCAAAATATCCGGTTGACCGGCTCATCGTTTCGGGGACGGGACAAACGCCTTCGATTTTGGCAACATTCATGCAGAGCTTTTTGCGTTTTCAAAAGCCGGGAGTACCGTTGCCTAAAATACAAAAAATTTTAATGGGACCGATGGGCAAGCGCTTTGATAATCCGGCGGATTGGCTTTCGCTGGATAAAGAAAATCAACAGGCGTATGCGGATGATCCGCTGTGCGGGCAGCCTTTTACACGAGAAGGTTACCGAGTGCTTTTGGATATTGTAAAAAACTTAAACAAAAAAGAAACCTACCGCGACTGTTCCGCGAAAAGTATTTTGATGATTTCCGGTGAAAAGGATCCCGTCGGCAATTTTACTAAAGGTGTTAAAAAAGCGGAAGCAAAATATAAAAGTTTCGGTAAACAGGTAAAAACGATTTTCTATAAAAATATGTCACACGAAATTCTTAATGAAACGGAGCATCAAACCGTCTATCAAGATATTCTTGATTTTTTACGCGGGTAAACGGAGTTTGCCGCAAGTTGAAAAATAACGACCGGATAACGTGCCGTAATCGCCGCATGATTATCCGGTCTTTTGTTGCTTACGATTGCATTATTTTTTAGCGTTTTGGAACTTGCTGATATCATCGATGCGAGCTGCAAAGTACGGAAGCTTGCGATTCTTTTCCCGTAAGAACAGTGCAAACGTGTCGTCCACATAAAAGCAACGTTTTTCTTCTTCAATCGGTGCCATCATGCATTTTACGCCCATGCCGGCTTCGCTTTTTACCGTGGCGCCGTTTTCGTTGACGGTAAGCTGAACCGTTTGAAGTGCCTTTTCAATTTTTGCCATCGGGAACTTTGGATTGGCGGTTTCAAAAACTTTGTTTTGAATTTCGGTGTATTCGTGTTTTTTATTAATATCCAACATCGGAACTTTAAGCTCATCCTGTTCGGATAAGTTTTTAAACCCCTCAAACTTTTCTGAGTTAATCAGTATATTTTTATAGATTTCTTCAAAGTTTTTGCCGGTCGGATTTTTATACAAGATAACCTGATCACCCGATTTTGTGTTGATTGCGATTGCAAAGTCGTCCGCGCCGTTATAAAAAAGAACTTCGACCTGTTCACGAACGGATTCATTGGTGCTTTCGTTAATGCCGAAGTAGGCAATATTGTTTTGTGTTTTAAAGTTTCCTTTTTTCATTACATCAAACTTTTTCAAAAATTCCATCTTTCGATAGAGCATGCTGTACAAAAAAAGTTCGCTTCCGTCGTTTGCTTCGTCGGGGCTCCAACTGAAATCATTGAGAATATCGCTTTTTTGTTCAAACTTTTTCCAAATTGCATCTTCAATTTTCTTTTTGAGCGACAGCGTTTTCGCCCCGTATGTTTTATAATAGTAGTCGCTACTGAGCATTGATTCGGTAAACGATTCTTTATTTAAGTTTTCCGCGATTTTTTCTTGCGGTGTAAAAACGATATCTTTTTTTGCAATGTCGTTTTTTAGATCATTCCATATCAGCTGAAACGTGGGAACCCAGCAGCTGTCCGCTTTAATTTCATCTTGCATAGTCGGAACAATTTCAATATCATCCGACGCAGCGAGATTTGTTTTTTTTGCTTTGCCCCCGCCGGCACATCCGATAACCGCGAGAATGGCTAGTAATAAAACAAAAAAGATACTATTTTTCATAATCTGTCTCCTTCAACAAATATCATTCTATACCTTTAAAAAAAAGTCAAGGGCGGTAGTTACATGGATATGCGCATTTTATAAAAGTAAAAAAAATTCCATATATCATTGTGTTATAGGACGCATAAATTTTTTGCATTCGGTTGATAACTGTGATTTCAATTGAAAAAATGTTTTTTTTATCTATAATTAAAAACAACTGTTGAGGAGTATTTTTAATGAAGTACATAAAACGTTTTTTTGCATTGACAGTTTTTTTTATTGCGGTGTCGTCTGCATTCGCGGAATTCCGTACGATTGATACACGGTATTTTGTGATTGTGTATGACACGGAGTTTTCTGAGCAGGCGGCTCAACTTTTAGCGCATCATGCGGATGACATTGCCGATGACGTGTGTGCTTATTTCAGTGTTAAACCGGAAAAAGCAAAAATGCCGGTTTTTCTCAAACCGCATGAAGAAAATATAAACGGCTACTACACGGGAAGTCCGTATGCACACATTGTGCTGTACGATACTTTGCCGACCGACGGTATTATTGCAAACAATACAGACAATTTACTGACCGTATTTAAGCATGAATTTACCCATGCGGTAACGATGCGCGGACTTTTCAGTTTAACCTTTCCGCTGGCAATGCGGGAAGGAATGGCAGTTCTTTCCGAGAGCATCAACGGTGAAGGACGCTTGAACGATCCGCGTGTTTTACAAATTATCAAACAGCGCAAAATTGACGGCGAACCGATTCGATGGAATGATATTGAGATGCGAGACACGTATCCGACGGCAACACTCGGCTATATTTACGGCGGAGCTTTTTCGCAGTTTTTAGCCGAAGTGTACGGTGCGGAAAAATATGCCGAATTTCTCAAAATGCACCCGAAGTGGTTTACAACGCGCAATTTTAAATTGGCATTTGGAAAAAATATTGCTGATCTTTTTTCGTCCTTTTTAGATACGGTTCCCGTGCCGGAACAAATCAGCGAACCGCAGTATTTTTTAGAGCGGCGCACAAAATCGCTATACGGTACAGCGGCAAGTTGGAAAAATAAAATCGCCGTCTTTGATCAAAATGAAAAAGCCGTTTTTTTGTATGACGCACATACCGAAAAAAAGCAAAAACTTTTTTCGCTCAACGGGAGCGTTTATCATCTTTCGTTTTCCGCAGACGGTACTTTATTGACCGTATCGTTATTTCAGTATCGAAAAGGCGGCACCGTTTCCGAAATTGTCATTTACGATACGGTGCAAAAAAAATTCTTAAAAGAAAAGTATACTTCACTGCGGTATGCGAGCTTTACCCCCGATAATCAATCGCTCATTGCCGTGAAAAGCACGAGCCAACATGCCGAACTCGTTTTAATAGACAGGGAAACCAAAGCGGAAAAAGTGATTTTGACTTGCACACCTGAAACTGCGTATACCAACATATATAACGCGATTGCGCTTTCCGACGGCGTGTACGCGTGTATTGCAGGTAACGGCGTAAACCGCGATATTGTATTTGTGTCGGCTGGCGGCACACTCGAAAAACTCAAACTGCCTTTTGCCGCAAAAGGGATTTCGGATTTAACGAACGTGCATTCGGAAAACGGTGCGTTTACATTTTCCTATATTTTGGACGAAAGTCTTGTGCGAATGGCGTATGTCAACGTTGAAACGAAAACGCTTCGCATGTTGGACAAAGATATTTCGGGCGGAACTGATTGTCCCGTTGCCGTTGAAAAAACCGAAAATCCTGAAGCAAAAAAATTTATCACGATTGCGAGACATGACACCTATGATGTGCTTTGCACGATCGATGAATCGGAACTTGCGAACGGTGTTTATGCATCGGAAATGCTTTCCGTTGAAGGAACCCGAAATCCCGAAACAGCCTTTGAAACAAAGCGCTACAATCCGATTATGAATATGTGGAAACCGTCGGTGCTACCGTATTTGGACGTCGGAACCGATGCGAAAAACACGAGCTACGGTCTTTCGTTTTCCTCGCAAGATGTTATTGGACGCTTGTCGTATAATTTTACGGCGGCGGTGATGCCGGTTCCGACTTTTGCACAGCTTGATTTTACCGGTAGCCTTAAGACAAACGGCAACACGGTCAGCCTTGCCGTGCGCGACATGACAAAAGTAATTACCGCAAACAAAGGAATCCGCCAAACGGGCTTCGGTTTAAAAAACGGTAATGCAGTCGCCGTTCAAAATACCGTAATCGACTTTGTAACGGAGTTCGGCACATCGTGGTTTGCACCGATTGATTTAACGCAAAAAAATATATACAAGCAAGCCTACACCGACACGGTTATTACCGGAAGTCAAGCAATTTTTGTTTCACACTTTATCGGACGCGAACGGCTCGGTAAAAAGTTTTTTGCGAAATATACTTTCGGTGTCGGCAATGACTTGCAAGGGACGGTCGGGTACAACGTGTCCGGAAAAATCACCGCCATGCAAGTGCAGGATTCATTGACGTTGAAAACGCCGGTTGTGCCTTTGACCGTGCAGCTCGCCGGAAGCATTTCTTACCATGCAAAGCTCAATCCGGTTACCGGAATGTATCGGTTTGAACATTCACCGGCAGGGCTTGCTGCGTCCTACCTTCCGGCTATGAAAGAACACGCCGCATACTATACCGAAAAAGAAAACGGCGCCTTAAACGGTGCCTTCGGCGGAACTGCGGAACTGCGCATTTTCAGCGTTGAAATCCAAAAAGGCAGCGTTTGGCTCCCGATTTGTTATAACCGTTTCAATATTGACGTTGGCTACAAAGCGGTTGTCAATGCGGCTTTTTCAAAACAAACTGAATTTTTGCAATCGGTATTTACCGGTTTAAGCTTTACCGTCAGCGGCGCAGCGGATATCGGATTTTCGTATGCGCACCCGCTGGTAAAAAAAGCGAAAATCGGTTCGTTTAATTTTTTATTGAATTTGAGTTTGTAAAAACGAGTCGTTGCTTAAGGAAACGCTGATTAAAGGCTTGACGCCGTTTAACAGCGTTTCCTAATTGTTTCTCAATGTTCAGTATAATAAGGTAGATTCTGAACATTTGCGAAACAATAAATTTTAAAGGTGGGCACTGATTAATTCTCGATTGAATTAATCAGTGCCTCCTTAAATATCAGTATTGAACTTTTTACCATAGTATGGTATAGTTCTCTAAAGTTTATTTTTAAGGATTTTTATGAAAGTCACCAAAAACTTAATTCAACGACTTTTATTATTCATAATTGGTGTGCCGTTTTTTTTAGTGCTGTCGATTTACTTGCACCATTTTAATTTTTTAGCACTGTTTATTGTATGTATTGTTACAATTTTAATTGCAACACAAGAAATTCATTCACTGCTCACGAAACGCTATTCCGTGTATCCACTCGGTTTTTTTATCGCTATTGCACTGATGAATTTTATATCGCTCTATTTTTTCAGTTACAATAAAATTTCTCCGATTGTATTTTTGCAGGGATTTATTGTGCCGATGTTTTGTTTAAGTATAACCGAAATTGCCGTTTCTCAAACACAAGGTTTTGAAAAAAGTTTAGAACGGATTATAACCGGTTTTTTTATTTTTATCTATCCGATATGTTTGGGTGATTTTCTTTTTTTACTCACACATCTTTCATTTCCGCGGCTTTCAACGGCGCTTTTTTTTATCATCGTATTTGCCTGCGATTCTCTCGCGTGGCTTTTCGGAATGCTGTTCGGAAACGGTAACCGCGGTATCTTTAAAGCAAGTCCCCAAAAAAGTCTTGCAGGATTTTTCGGAGTTTTAGTTTCAATCGGTTTATGTTCCGCGTTTGCCTATTATGTTATTCCGCCTTTTAAATCATCGGTGTGGATTACTATTTTAATCATCAGTACGAGCCACATCGCCGCGGTGATTGGCGATTTATTTGAATCAATCTTAAAACGCGCTATCGGAGTAAAGGATTCCGGTAAAATCATTATGGGACGAGGCGGTATTTTGGACAGCATGGATTCAATGTTGTTTACCGCTCCCGTGTACTTTTTTTTGTGTAAAATGCTCTTGTAAACGAGTACGGTTCATTTTATGAAAAAAGTTTTAGTTTTGGGAGCAAGCGGCTCGATCGGAAAAAATACACTTGACATTATTCGCGCCTTTCCCGATCGGTTTTCTCTTGTCGGTTTTACGGTCGGTAAAAATAAAAAAGCGGCGGAAGCCATCAAAAGCGAATTTCCGAAAGCCGCTTGTTTTATCGCTTCGGAACAGCCGCTCGAAACCGAATTGCCCGATTTTATCAATCGCTGCGATGCCGATATTGCGGTTAACGGCATTTCCGGTGCAATTGGCTTGCGTGTTTCTATCTTTTGTATTGAAGCTAAACTTGATCTCGCCCTTGCGAATAAAGAAAGCATTGTTATGGCTGGCGGTTTACTGAAAAACTTCGCACGAAAAAACGGCGTACGTATTATTCCTGTTGATTCCGAGCATTCCGCCGTTTTTTGTTTAATCAATGCGTTCGGGAAATCAGCCGTTGATACCATTATTTTGACCGCTTCGGGAGGTCCGTTCCGCACAATACCGGCTGTTGATTTGAAAAACGTAAGCATTGCGGATGCGTTGAATCACCCCACATGGAAAATGGGAGGCAAAATTTCCATTGATAGTGCGACGTTGGCGAATAAAGCGCTGGAAGTCATTGAGGCGGTAAAGTTATTTGATGTGCCTGCGGAAAATATTCTCGTAACGGTGCATCCCGAAAGCATTATTCATTCGATGATTGCCTTAACTTCCGGTGAAATATACGCACAAGCTTCACCGCCTGATATGCGCTTTCCGATTTTGCAGGCGCTACAATTTCCGCAGCTTGCGTCTCCGTATCTCAAGCCGTTGGATTTTTCAAAATGCTTTTCTTTGCATTTTGAACCGCCCCGTTTTACGGATTTTCCGCTTTTGAAACTGGGTTTTAAAGTTGCAGAGCGTGGGGCAGCATACCCGATTGCGTTTAACGCAGCGAATGAAATTGCCGTGGAAAAGTTTTTAACCGGTGGCATTGGCTTTTTGGATATTGCTCGCATCGTTGAAACGGCATTACAAAAAGATTGGAGCGAAACACCGGCTGATTTTGAATCGGTTTTCGCCGTTGATCAAAAAGCCCGTCGGTTAGCAGTGTCACTCTAATCATTTCTGTTGATAAATTTCCCTCAATCACTTGTTTTTGTGCCGAACGCTTTGGCAATTACTTCTTTTAAATTTGTTACCGTCACCGGCGTAATTGCCGCCTTATCGGCTTGCTCAAGTTCCGCGTCGCGGCTTTCCGGCACATAGATTTTCGGTAGCCCCAAAGTCGCCGCCATTTTGAGGCGCATGGACGCTTTTTTTACGGGGCGAATTTCACCGGCGAGGCTGATTTCACCGACATAGCACGCCCGTTCATTCGGGAGCAAATCCGTCCGTGCCGAATACAATGCAACCGCGAGTGCCAAGTCACTCGCACTTTCGCGCAGGCGGATACCGCCTGCAACATTGATATAGATATCCTGATCGGAAAAGGTCAGCCCGATTCTTTTTTCAAGGACGGCGGCAATACGGCTGACGCGGGCTGGTTCAACGCGATCGGAAAAAACTCGACTGAGCGAGCTTTTTGCCGGAACGGTTAATGCCTGCACTTCAACCAAAAAGACGCGGCTGCCTTCAAAAACGGGGACAATCGCCGCTCCGACCGGTAAGGCAGCCGCCTTACTCGTTAAAAAAAGAGAAGCAGTGTTATCGATGGGAAGAAGTCCCGTTTCGCACATTTCAAAAATACCCAGTTCATCAACCGAGCCGAAACGGTTTTTGTGCGCGCGCAAAAACCGTAAATCTTCGTCGTTCCGCTCAAAAGAAATCACCGTGTCAACTAAATGCTCCAAAACTTTCGGTCCTGCAATGCTGCCTTCTTTTGTAACGTGCGCGGTAAAAAACAACACGGCATCCCGTTCTTTTACCCAGCTGATCAGTTCAAATGCCCCATACTTCAACTGATTAATCGTACCGGGAATAAGCCCTGCATCTTCGTGATATAAAGTCTGTACGGAATCAATAATCACAAAGAGTGGATTCAGCTTGTTGAGAACGGCTTCGATGGTTTTTACATTGCCGGTACAGAGCACTTCGATGTTGTCAACTTTCAAGTTCAGTCGGTCGACGCGCCCTTTAATTTGTCCGGCGGATTCTTCACCGGAAACATACAGCACTTTTTTTCCGCAATGAGCGGCAACTTGCAAAAGGAGCGTCGACTTTCCGATGCCGGGTTCTCCGCCGATGAGAATAGCCGAGCGTTTCATTGCACCGCCGCCGAGAACGCGGTCAAATTCCGAAAGTCCCGTTTCAAACCGTTCGGCGTCTTGACTGCGCACTTTGTTGAGCGGTACATTGGTTTCCGCTTTGCCGTTGCTCACACGGAAAGGACTTTTTAACGGAGCCGATTCATCGGCGGTTTCTTCAAAGGTGTTCCAAGCGCCGCAGTTCGGACAGCGACCGAGCCATTTCGGCTGTGTATATCCGCAGGCGGAACACCGAAAAACAATCGTTTTTTTTGCCACAAGCTATCATTCCATTTTTTCAAAAAATGTTCAACCGGTTTCAGGCGAAGTTTCTCAAAACCGTAAAAACAGTTTTGAGAAACGATTTTTATTAAAATGCAACCGCAGCCGGTTCTGCAACTTCTTCATTTTCCATTACGTCAGATGCGAGAACATTCGAGCGATCTTTTTCTGTGTTGGACATCGGACGAAAAGCGACATTGTCGGCAACTACTTTAATGCGGCTGTAATTTTTTCCGTCGCTGCCTTTCCAGCGATCTTGTTTTAACCTGCCGACAACGCGAACCCCGCGTCCCTTTCGTCCATCCGTTGAACAGATCCTTGCCGTGTTCGCCCACGTTTCAACATCAAAAAACGACGTTTCACTCACTTTTTCGTTGTTCGACATATAGTAGCGATTAGTCGCCAGAGAAAAATTGCACACTTCCGTACCGTTCGGCGTAACTTTAAGTACCGGATCACGTACCAGTCTGCCCTCAAGAATAATTGAATTAATCGTATTCATAAAAACCTCCACAAGATAAGCTCATTTTCGCGCGCATCCGCTTTATCCGTTCAGTATAAATATAATCGAAAATATTTTTTTTATATACAAACTCAAAAAAAAAGTTTAATTTTTTGTAAAACTTTAGAAAATAATGCGGCAATGCTTGACAACGAAAAGCGATTTGCCGATAATAAGAAGAGCCGATACGGCATTTCGAAATGACAGTATTTTCGAAACAATTATAAAAATTCCAATGTCCGCTATGAATGGCGGGCTTGAAACGAAGGAGACACCATTATGTTAGAACTTTCAACCGGCACTTTTATGCTTGGGATTTTGATTTTTGCAATTTTTTATTATCGACGCTATTGTAAAATCGAACAGCTCAAACTGAATTTAGGTTATGAAAAATTGTTGCTCAAAGAACGAAAAAGTTTGGATTTATATCTTGACAGCATTTCAGGTTTAACGGTGAACGATTTACAGGATAAAACGACGGCGGATAAGCTGGTCAAAAATATGGATACGTATCTCGAAAACTATTTGCGGCAGCTGGATTTAGTTTCGTATCATATCCTGCACGGTGATTTAAAAGAAAGCTACTGGAAAGAAAACTACAATACGTATATTGATAGTATTGTTAAAAATTATCCCGATAAGTTTAACGCTCTCAATACGAAGTACGGAAACGTTTTGGAATTGTGGAAAAAGTGGAATTACTTGCGGGTTGAAGATAATAAACCTTCAGTATAACGAAGAACAAACACCGAGGACGGAACCGTTTTGCGGGGTTGTTCGCTCAAAAACTTTGACACACGAAGGCTCTGAAAGAGCCCGGGAATGAACTTCGGTGTACAAAAATGATAAACAAAAATGGCAATGAATGGTGAGCCGGTAAAGTTGCCGGAGTGCGTTTCTCCTGCGTTTCAAGCGTTGATACGGTCGGCGGAACCGCGGGCGGCTGAAGCCCTCAAGCGGGAGGTTTATTTTTCGGCGGAGGAAAACGCCGTTGCCGATTTTGAAACGGATGATCCGCTCGGCGAAAAAAAATATCGGGCGACAGCGCACAGTGTCCATCAATATCCGAATCGGATTTTGGTTTTGACGACGGGACGGTGTCTTTCGTATTGCCGGTATTGCTTTCGCCGCGAGTTGACGGCACGCAAGCGGGGGTTTTTGACGGATGCGGAGCTGGATGAAGTTTTAGATTATGTTGCAGCGCATCCGGAAATTACGGAAATACTCCTTTCCGGCGGCGATCCGCTTTCCGCTCCGTTTGCGGTGTTTGAACATGCCGTTTTGAAAATTCGTGCGCGCTTTAAGAATATTTTAATTCGCGTTTGCACGCGCGCGCCTATTTTTGCGCCAGAGCTTTTTACCGACCGAATGCTTTCGCTTTTACACGACAGCAAACCGCTCTGGCTTATTCCGCACATCAATCACCCGGCAGAACTGGGCGAAAAGCAAGTACAAGCGCTCGAAGCTTGTCGCGATGCCGGTATTCCGATGCAGTCACAGACGGTGTTGCTGCGCCGTATCAATGATGAGCCGGCAGTGCTTGCGGAGCTTTTTACGCGGCTCGTTGCTTTGGGGATCAAGCCCGGATATTTATTTCAACTGGACACGGCTCGCGGAACTTCGCATTTTGCGGTTCCGTTCAACGAGGCTTTGGCAATTTGGGTTACCTTGCGTGATAGACTTTCGGGGCTTTCGCGTCCCGAGTTTGCGGTTGACCTGCAGGAAGGCGGCGGAAAATTTTCGCTTTCTGCGGTTGCCCTCAAGGACTGCATCGTCGAAGTAACCGAAAGCGGTTTTCAAGTCCGCCGCCCCGACGGAAAAATTTACTGCTACAAAGATTGATAATGGAAGGCATTTTCTTTTCATAAAATAAAACTCATGCATTTTTGAAAAATACGGATGTTTTTCAAAAATGCGGCTTCTATAATGCTTGGTCTTATAAAATGAGGAAAAAGCGGAGAAGTACCTTGTGAAAATTTTTCTCCAAAAATTTTCACAAAAAAAGTTATGCATCAAACCGACTCCTCCCATCGAGGCTAATACGACGGACTCCTTTGCAAGGAGTCCGAAATACAAAGAAGCAAAAAATCTTTCGGTGTAAAATAATATAAAGCTATAAAAACTCACTGGATCGCTTCGGATGTAAGCGGTAATTCGGCACTTGTTTTTTACGCTAAAATGCGGTATTCAAAAACTCGAACGTTTCCGCTAAATCGGTAAAGCACAACTCGGCATAACTGTCCAAACCGGTCGGCTGTTCGTTCACAATAACCAGCTTCCCGCCGGAGCGGAATGTTATTTCCGGTAAAGCCGCCGCGGGATACACCGTTAAACTTGAACCCAGCACGAGCATCAGATCAGCCGCACGGGCTTGACGCTCGGATTCAGTCAGAGCTTTAAACGGTAAGGCTTCGCCGAAAAATGTAATGTCCGGTTTTAACACGCCGCCGCATTTTTTACAATGCGGTACCGCTCCCGTGCGCGCAACGGCAACAACATCGGAAAACGGTACGCACGCACCGCAGTTTTGGCAGGTATGCGTTGCCGGCGAGCCGTGTACTTCAAGGACGTTGACGCTGCCGGCTTTTTGGTGCAGCAAATCAATGTTTTGGGTAATCACCGCCTTGATAATGCCGGCTTTTTCCCACTTCGCCAGCACGCTATGCACGATTGCCGGTTGCTTTTCCTCTAAACCGTAAATAAAGTCTTTTGCCAACCGGTAATATATTTCCGGCTCGCGGTGAAACACATCGATATCAAACATTTGCGCCGTTTCCGGTTGTTTGTATAAACCGTCTTTTCCGCGGAAGTCTTTAATTCCCGCAAGTGTACTGATACCGGCGCCGGTAAACGCAACACAGTGTTTGGCATCTTTAATTAAAGCGACAAGTTCGTCCAGTTTTTCCATAAGGTATATGATATACCCTTTTTTAAAATTACGCAAGAGCTATGGAAAGGCTGATGGCATCGATTGAATTAATAAGTGTCTCCAAAAGTTTGGTAAATTTTTAAAATTTCTCGGCAAATATTTTAAAATATTTGGTAAATAATTTTAATTATTTGGTAAATATTTGGATGAAATGCGGTAAAAATCGTTTGAGGTGCGCATATCTTTTTTACCGAATGAGGCAATTTAGCTGAACGGTGATATTGCATAAAAACGGTATTTATGATAGTATCGAGAAACACTGATTAAAGGCTTGACACCGTTTAATAGCGTTTCCTATTGTTTCGCAATGTTCAGTATATAAGGTAGAATTCCGGACGTTTAATACGGCACGGTATTTCCGTAGTGAAATGAAAGCAGATAAAAACTTTTGCGTAAACGATACCGAAAACTTAGATGCTCAAGTCAAAGAGTACTTGAAACTGCAGGGCGTCTTTTACGCTATTATATAAAACGCATTTTTTCAAAGCCCGCTCAAAAAGTTTTAAAGCTTCGGCTTTTTCCAAAAAACTGTACGCATAAATTTTTACCGTAACACGTTCAATATAAGGGATTTCGTCGTACCCGACAACATTTAAAAGTGTGAGCGGGTTTTTTATATCAAGCGTTGTCCGACTTTCCAAATCCATAATCGTTTCGTGTTCCAATTCCGCTTGCCTGTGTATGCACAAAAGTATTTCGCTTACAATCGAAGCGATACAATGATCAAGTGCCGTAAAAGTTTCTTTTTGAGAGTCAAAGCCGACGGATTCGTTTATGAGTATTTTTGTCTTTTCGTTATAGGCTTTCACCGTATCTTTGTCAAAAATAAGCCGGTATGTTTTTTGGTACTTTTCAGCTTCATCAACGCTTTTTGCATTTTGTGTATCTATCATAAATTTTGAACAATGTCCCGTGCTTGTATCATATTTTGAACTTTCCGTCGTATATTATCGTAGGTGTTTACCGGTCGATTTGAAAAAGTTGCAAAGCCGCAATCGGGATTAAAGCATAAATTTTTTTTATCGATAAACGTTAACGCTTCTTTTGCACGGGCAGTGATTTCTTCTACGGTTTCTATGCGATCAAAACGAGGATTTAAAACCCCCAAACCTAAAATAACTTTATTTCGTATTCGTTCGTCGGCTAACAGTGCTTTCAATTCACCTGCTCGCGGAGTAGAAAACTCAAGCGAAAGTTTATCCGCATTGATCTTACTAAAAAGCTCAAGCAGTGGCGTATACGGTCCCGTCAGTAAAATGCTTTCATTTTTGCTCCAGTTCCCTCTACAAACATGCATGGCAGCAATGCTTTTACTGCGATCGATTTTTTCCATAACGGAGCGAATTAAATGCGTTGCAAAAATTAATTCTTCGGTCGGATCCTTTCGTTGTGAAAGGCTTGCACACATAAAAGAGCGCGGTCTCCCTTCAGTAAAAACTATTTCCGTTAAAACAGGTTCGTCCAGCTGAATTTCATCGACCCCGATTTTTTGCAACTCGGCAATTTCTCGCGTGAATATTTTTATAACATCCTCGCCGAGAGCCTCTTTTGAAGCGTATCCGTTTTTGGAAAGCTCATACAGCCACATACTTCTCGTAACAAGGTACGGTCCCGGAAGTGTGATTTTTACTTTTCGCTTTGTTAAACTTTTGAGCAATCGGAGTTCATCGACTGCGATGCCGTTTTTGTACGAAAGCTTATCCACGCAGATTGCATTTTTTATTGATTGTGCCGGAACATCAAGAATCGAAAGTTGCTTTTCAAACTCCGCCTTATCGTCAATATATTCGAGCATATCGGCTTGGCTCATTTCCCGAACACCGCCGAGTTTTTCCGCAATAAACGAAACATAATTATCCCGAGCGATTTCACCGGAAACGATATAATCAAGTCCCAGCTCTTCTTGAAATCGCACCACTTCAGCCGTTTGCGCATTGACCGCGTCGAGGTATTCGCTATGCGAAATCATACCCGCCTGCCACATACGACGAGAACGAAGAACTTTTTCACTTCGAGGCAGTGAACCGATTAAGCTTGTATACATGAGATTTTCCATAAAGCAATAAAACTCCGACTCCAAAAGAGGCAGGCGCACTATTTATTAAATTGCGCTAAAAAGTTTAAATACTCATTCGCCTTTGTGATTTGCTCAAAACCGCTGGTGCGTCCGGCTTTCCATTCCGTCAAACCTTCCATATCCATAATTTCTTTTTCGGCGGGCTTCGAATAATCCATCGCTAAAAGGATACGGGAAAATTCCGCTAAATCCGCATCGCTCACATCTTCATGTGCCGAAAAAAGGCAGTGGTCAAACGGCGGCGTTTGTGCTAAAACTTTTACCGTGTTTTCATCGATTGAACCGTCTTTAATCCAAGCCTTATAATTCGCTTCAAGCGTAAAAGTAGCATCAACTTTTTTTGCTATCATTGCGTCCATCGCGTCTTTTTCGCCGCCGACATGGTCGCCGTGTAAACCAACCCCGATATCAAAACGATGTTCCGTATAATCTTTTCCGAACTCCAAGCCCTTTGTGTGTAAAAAGTAAATCGGAATCAATCGTGCTTGCGGAGAATCAATTGCTCCAAAACCGATATTTTTACCGCGTAAATCTTCAATACTTTCAATGCCGGAATCCTTTCGGACTACTAAATTCGTGTGCAAGTTCTGATCGGTATTTCGCATCGGACCGAATTTATCCTTGCCCTTTAATCGCAAATGTGCATCCAAGCGTGCCAAAGGAGAATTCCATGCAATATCGATTTCCTTTTTTTCCAATGCAGTTACTTGTAAATCATAATCTTTAAAAAAGACTGCTTTTATTTTAAAATTATTTTTTTCAAAATACTTTTCTATCATTTCCCAAATAACCGTAACTTTGGGATTATATACCACTGCACCAACTTTTAGTGTTGCCATACTACACTCCTCACTGTAATCAATATGTTTTTATTTTATTATATTTTTAATAAATATGCAAGAGTCCTTGTCGATAAGTCAGGGAAATCAATGTTCGAGAATGATGCCACGCATATTTGATTTTGCTAACGCAAAATCTGATAAAATTGTTTTAATGAACAAATTTCGGTACTGATAAAACGGTAAGTTATTCAAAGCATTATTAAAATAGAAAAACTAGAGGAAAATTCTTAGATTTTCCAAATCTGTGTGGCTGTTAACTAAAAGTAGATGCGTACACTATTAAAATGATTCTACAAACTTGATTTCCGTGAGTGAAATATTGACTTTTATTTATTTAGGTGCTATACTTTTCTAGATTAGATTTCTTTTAATTTTATGTTATTGTGTATGTGGTATATCCTGTCAATGTACACTGAAGGAAGGTAAAAATGCTTGCTACGAACTTACTTGGAAATTCTAATGACACAGAGACTAACGCTGTTCCAACTGTTCCAAACTATTTATTATTTATGCTATTGATGGTTCCAATATCTGCAAAAATTTTATTATTTGTTGCATCCATAGTTTTTGGAATTTTTGACTTTTC
>CALDWC010000061.1 GCA_937923945.1 uncultured Treponema sp. | reverse complement strand
TCAGCTCTTTCGTGAACTGAGGTTCACTCATTCGCTGAATTTTAAAGAACATTTGTGAAACAATAGATTTTAGGGGAAAGTTATCCTTTTTTGGATAACTTTGATTCAAAACATAGCGGGATAAAAGTGCAATGGGCAAGCCATTATTGTGATGAAAAAGACGATACACGAAAGTATTGTCTTATCGATCAAAATAATGAACACGGAAATACCGACGAAAATCTTTTTTGGGTCATCTTTATTCAGGTATCCGTCATTTTACTTTTTTCAGCACTGAGTTTAATATTCGGAGTATTCGATTCGAAGGCACAATGGCTGAATTATGCAACAAATCCCGGCTTGTTGTTTTTCTTTTACCCGGCGCCTATTGTTCCGGTGATTATTTTCTCCCGGCATTTTAAAAAATTGATTGCACAATACGATGCCGGAGAAATTTTAGACTTAAAAGTGCTCACCTTTTCAAAATGGCAGCAAACAATTTCGATTGTTTATTTTACATGGCTTCCGCTTTTGCAACCGCTCACACTCCGTTTTTGCAATTTTGCTATAACGCCGATCAATACCTTTTCGCTTGAGATGACCGTACTTGCAACAACAGCCTTTACCATTATATTAGTCGGCATTGTCTTTGTGGAAAAAACCGGAAGAATTTTTGCAATTTATCCCGTTTAAAGAGCGCGCGATGAACTTATCATTTCGATAACGGCTCATGATTGTTGTTTCCTTTGTAATCGTCGGAAATCTTGCACTGATGCTCGCCTTGGTAATCAAATTTGGGAAAATGACTGAAGTAAACTTTTTCAGTTTTATACGCTCCCATTTTGTACCGCGATTGTGGTCGGTCTCATTTATACGATTGCCGATATTCACCGTTTGAGAAAAAACTTCAGTCATCGGCAATTCGGCTCTCAATATACTGCATCAATTCTTTATCGTGTGCAATTTTTACCGGTCGGCCTTTAAACATTTTTTGCTTTTCCGCATAGGCTTGTCTGCAAGATAAAATATCTTGGTCAGATAGTCGGGCACTTTTGGGTTTCGGCTTACATACGGATTTTCGATTTGTTTTGCGTTCCGTCTTTTACATTATACTTTGTTGCAATCCGATTGAGTAATTCTTTTTCAAGTCGTTTATGTTCAGCAGTCGGATAAAAATAGAGACTGATTCTTTTCCCTTGCTCAAAATATTCAAGGACAACTTTGTTCATTTTGCAGTTTGTGCTTTGACCGCCTGCAAAACAATTCCGTGGCGAAATATTTCCGTAGCCGGTGTTAAAGCGGTCGCAAAGTGAAACCGTTTCACCGATGTAGATAATTTCATCATCGCAAATCCAAAGATATACGCCGGAACAATTTTCACTCTCAATTCTAAAGCGGCAAAAAGCGCCGCTTCCGTATTCCAAAAGCGGCAAAATTTTTTTATTGTTGTAGCGACTCTGCGGCTCGTATTTGATAACTTTACCTGACGAATCGCAGTCTGGCAGTAAATCCTGAATATAAGTAAACGGATAGCCACACACTTCCAACGTCTTGGCATCGGTTTTTCTAAAAGGAATTTTCCGTGCAGTAAGCGAGTTTTGCCGCTTGACCGATTTTGTCGCTGCCGTACATTTCATACCGCCGGTATCCGCTTTTATAAATGTTACGCTTTGTCCGCTTATATCAACGGCTCGTGTCTCGTATCCGGCACAAAGCCATGCGCTTACATGCCGGTGTCCGTCAGTGCTGTTACTCCACCAAGCACTGTATGTATATGCACTCGGCGGGAGATCGCGCTTCAGTATCGTTTTAATTTCAGCAAATGACAGCGTTATCCTTTGCCGTCCCGACTTCAGTAAAAAATCATAAAGTGCTTCGTATTGTCCGCTGTGATGAGCGTTTGTAGCGTGTGCCATAACGGTATTCTCCTTCTAAAATTTCAGTTGACCATAAAATTCGGCTCAAAAATAGTAAAATCCCGACCAATGAAAAGCTTTGCCGTTATCACATATTTCAACAGCAATGTTATAGATTACTGACAAATTATCGCTATTTGATATCACAATATAGTAAACTTCGCCATCATAAATATCATATTCACGCAATGCCGACCAAGCAGCCCATGAAAGAAAGTTTGATATTTTCTTTATTTTCCCTACTTGATAACCATCTTTTTGCATTGAGGACATTATATCATCTCGACAAATGCTGATTTCAAAGTCTTTTGATGTACCCAAATATACAATATTTACGAAAGCCCAGCCATAATCTTTATGGTAGTATTTAAAACTTTCAGCATACATCGCCCCTAAAATTCCCAATATAAAAACAAATCCGCAAAAAATCTTTTTCATAAAATTTCTCCTTTATAAAAGTACTTTACACAAATATTTTTAATAATATTCAATAATCTAATCATCAGACAATGTTAACGCAGTCCAATCAATAAACAACACCTCATTTGTATCCATAATATATAATAGATACCGCTTTAATTCATTCCACCCAGCCGCACAATGTAGGTTAGTTATCAACCGCGCAATAGCATCATAGTTATCTAGTTCAAAACATATATCGGCTGCTCCTATTCCACCATACTTAGAACGCGGTTCTTTATATAGCAACGTTATACCTCTATTAGCCGATGGTATAACCATATAGTCTTTACCTAAAGCAAAGCATGAGGACTGAATTGGCCAAAGAGGATAGCGCACTTCTGGCTTATATAATGCATCTATACACCCACCAACTGTAGTATTATCCTCGTCAATTGTTCTATTCCTATGTCTAGCACACATTAAGTATGTGTTAACATAGTCAACCTTATCCTGTGCATACGCGCTACTTAAGAGCAACAGTAGCAGCGCAAGCACCCAAAGAAACTTTTTGTACATACGCACCTCCTGTAGTACAACTAATAATCATTAAGCAATGTTCAATTATCAATAGCGAACAAAAACTCAGCTGCATATAGAAAAATGTTTTTATTTTTCTATATTTTAATAATAGTAAAATTTTTACTTTTCTCAAATTTATAAAAAATAAAAAAAAGACGGAACAGCCGCTCATTGAACATAAGCCGCTATCTCGACTTTCTTGTAAAAGTATGTTTAAAATATATTGATAAAAATTTATTGATTTAGGTTTGTTTGTTTGTTT
>CALDWC010000060.1 GCA_937923945.1 uncultured Treponema sp. | reverse complement strand
GGCGAAGTTAAACGTCCAGAATTCTACCCTATTATACTGAACATTGAGAAACAATAAGGAAACGCTGTTAAACGGCGTCAAGCCTTTAATCAGCGTTTCCTTAAGCACTGCCGACAACATCGCAATTTCCTGCTCGGTAAAAGCATAAGGCAGATACCTTCTACCACCGTAATTATTATTTGAACTTGAGGTAACAATCTGTGACCTCAAGTTTTCGTATTCACTTTCAGTGAGCTGAAATCTAAACCGTTCCGGAAACCGCTGTATGTTTCTTTTTACCGCTTGATTCAAAACCTTCGTTTCCACTTGATAAAGCCTTGCCAAATCACTATCGAGCATAACTTGTTTATCTCGTACGGTGTAAATCATTTCTTGTATATGCTGCCTTTCCATTATAATCGGTGAATTATTTGTCATTGCAGTGTACCTCTTTTTTCATTTTTTAAAAGCGCTTCCATTTCACTCATACATTAGTCCACGTTGCACTCAAGCTGTCGCTTCAATTTTTTATCAAAAGTAAGTATTTCATATTTTTTCACACAGTTGTAAGCGTACAAAATACAATCGACGAAGTCTAAATTTTGCTTTATGTAGGTTTCAAGCCCCAGTATAAGAACTTCTTTTTCATTTGCATGTACTTCTAAAAGGAATTGAAGCAAAACCGAACCAATTTCTTCCCGACTAACCAAATAAACTCTTTTTAAAACATAAACTTTATAACGTTATCTACTTTTACAGCCATATCATTATTATCTTTTAGTAAATATCGTAACACTGCATTTGCATCAAGAATTATCATATCTTTCATTCACTTCGTCCTCCCAAGCGCTCTTTTCTTTTTCCCAAAGACTCGGTCTCGCGTACTTTGCTAAAGCTCCCATCATCGATATATTCTTTTTTTGCTGAGGCTCATCCATAAATTCATCCAAAACGGTAATCATCACTTTTTGATTTTTCTTTGCCTGTATCTTATCCACCGTCTTGATAGCCTTCCCGTCAAAATATCCCATAAATGTAAGCATGTATGTCTCCTTCAAGTTTAGCTTCTTTTAATGTCGGCAATTCATCTTTGAAAGCGGTAAGTCCCATAAATTCTTTATCACTATCGACTCGGCTATACACAAGTTCGCTTGCCGTATGTTGATGAATGGCATAGTGCATCTTCAGTGTTCGGATCATAATCAATACTGGTAGCGAACAAATCCAAGACTTGCCGGTAAAAAACTTTTTCGCTTGAACGAATGTCCCTAATGCGGTCAAGCAATTCTTTCCAATATGAGCCGCCGCCTAAATTTTTAAGTCGTTCATCGTCCAGCGTGAATCCTTTAATGATGTATTCTTTTAAGTGCTCCGTTGCCCATCGTCTGAAGTTAGTAGCGATTTTAGATTTTATTCTGTAACCCAGAGAAATAATCATATCAAGATTGTAATATTTGACCATATAATCTTTTCCGTCTTGAGCAGTTGTTCGGAATTTCCGAACAACTGATTTTTCATCCAGTTCTTCTTCTTCAAAGATATGCTTAATATGTTCACTTACATTGGCTTTACTCGTTTTGTACAATTCGCATAATTGACTCTGATTAAGCCATACTGTTTCATCAACGAACCTTACATCTATTTTTGTTTTTCCGTCTTCGGTGTTATAGATTTGAATTTCTCCGTTGTCGTTTTTAATCTTATTATTCATCTTCAAGCTCCTTTACAATGTCGTCTATTGCAGCACGCAGCTCATCTATTCTTTTGACGGTTTCCGCAATGTCCCTATTCAATACTTTTATATCGATTTTTTCTCTCGTATCTTCTTTTTCAACATATGTCGAAACGGAAAGATTATAATCATTTTCTTCAATTTCTTTTATTTCCACATATCTTGAAAAATATTTTATTTCTTTTCTTTCCCTAAATTCATCAACGATTGCGCTGATGTTTTTTTCTTCCAAGATATTGTTGTTGGTTTCTTTTTTAAACTCTTTGCTTGCATCGATAAAAAGCACTTTGTTTTCGCTTTTGTTTTTTGCCATCACCAAAATGCAGGTCGCAATCGATGTTCCAAAAAAAAGATTTTCCGGCAGCTGAATAATGCAGTCAATAAAATTGTTGTCGATTAAATATTTTCGTATTGTTTGCTCGGCACCCTTACGGTAAAAGATACCCGGAAAACACACAATAGCTGCTCTGCCGCTACTCGACAAATAACTGAGCGAGTGCATGATAAAAGCATAGTCGGCATAGGATTTCGGTGCAAGTTTTCCCGCCGGTGCAAAGCGCTCATCATTTATCAGCGTTGGGTCGGCGTCCCCTATCCACTTGATCGAATACGGCGGATTTGAAACAATGGCGTCAAAAGGCTTTTCGTCTTTGTGCAAGGGATTCAGCAAAGTGTCCCCGCGCTTAATTGAAAAATTATTGTAATTCACGTTGTGCAAAAACATATTCATGCGGGAAAGGTTATAGTTCGTCATATTGATTTCCTGCCCGAAAAATCCTTCTTCGATAATATGCAAGTCAAATTGCTTTTTCATCTGCAATAATAAACTGCCGCTGCCGCAGGTCGGATCATACACTTTATTGATATCGCTTTTGCCGTCCATCACTAAACGGGCAAGCAACTTTGAAACCGTTTGCGGGGTAAAAAACTCGCCGCCTGATTTTCCCGCGTTGCTCGCATAGTTTGAAATTAAATATTCATAGGCATCGCCGAAAGCGTCAATGTCGTTATTTTGAAAATCGCCGAAGTTAATGCTTGCAATGCCTTGCAAAATATCGGTCAGTCGTTTATTCTTTTCGGCGACCGTTCCGCCCAAGCGGTTACTCGTTGTGTCAAGGTCTTCAAACAATCCTTTAATGCTTTCTTCCGACGGAAAGCCGACGGCACTTCCTTCAATCGCTTTAAATATATTTGCTAAATCGGTATTGAGATTTTCATTGGTTTGTGCCGTTTTTACAATGTTTTTAAAAAGCTGACTCGGCAAAATAAAAAAACCTTTTTCTTCAACAGTTCCCGGCTTAAAATCTTTTTCCGCTTCTTCATCGGAAAGTGCTGCATAATCAAAATCGGGATAGCCGGCTTCATGTTCCGCGTCGTTAAAATATTCGGCAATATTTTCGGAGATAAAGCGGTAAAACAAAATCCCCAAAACATATTGCTTAAAATCCCAGCCGTCTACCGCTCCGCGAACAGTATCGGCAATCGCCCATATCTTCCGATGGAGTTCCGCCCGTTGTGCCGTTTCGTTTGAGCTTGCTTTAGCATCTGCCATAATGAAACCCTTTTATAGATTTTGTGTATTTTTATATAAGGAGGCACTGGTAAACGGCGTCAAGCCTTTAATCAGCGTTTCCAAAAGCCTTTGCCAATAAAAGCGTTATCGGCATTTTAGCATAAAAATACAAAACTTTCTAGAACATAAAAAAGAAGCGAAACACAAGGAGCAATGTCGGAACGGCAATTCCGGCAAGCAGACCTTTCCACTTTCAAGTCGCTTTGCCTGAAAAAACTTCAACACAAAAACACCGTGCATAAAATCAATAGTGCCGCCGTACTCTCAT
>CALDWC010000059.1 GCA_937923945.1 uncultured Treponema sp. | reverse complement strand
CTCTAAAAATCTAACCCGAGGTTTTAGAGATGCCCTCAATTCTCGATTGAATTAACCAGTGCCTCCTTTAGGAACTTACATACTTCCGAACGACAAAATGGTTTTTCAGAAGTACGGTGTTTTCGCACGATGAGCGGTAACCGCGCCAGCTATATCGTTTGTGCGGAATTTTTTGAAAAAAATTCCGCACGCACTTTTGCGCTTTTTACCCTTGTACGAAACGAGCTTTACCGGCTCGTAAGAGCTTCAATTGTTTTGTCATTTTTCCGCCAATCCTTATCGACTTTCACCTGCAAGTTAAGAATGATGTGATACGAAAAAATTTCGTGGAGTGTTTTAAGGCTTTCTTTTTTTATCTTGGTGATAACACGTGCATCTTTTCCGATGAGAATGCCTTTTTGGCTTTCACGTTCAACGTACAAAATCGCTTTTACAAAAAGCTCTTTCCCGTTCGGCTTCATATTCAGTTCGTCAATTTTTACGTACAACGCATGCGGCACTTCTTCGCGTGTGTTTTCAATCGCTTTTTCGCGGATGATTTCGCTGATACGGAACGCAACATCTTGGTCGGTGTAAAAGTCAGGTGGATACATCGGCTCGCCGGTCGGCAAAAGCTGCATCAGCGCCTGCACCGTTTGATCGAGGTTGATTTTCTTTTTTGCCGAAATTTCAAAAAATCGACCGGCTTCCATGACGTGCGGAAAAAATTTTTCAATCAGCAATTTGGTTATTCCGACCTGTGCTTTTTTGTCATCGGTTTTATTGAGCGCAACCACGAGTTTTTTTTCGGCATCGTGTTCTTTGAGGAGCAGAAAAATTTTTTCTTCTTCCGCACCGATGCTGCGGGTTGCATCAATGAGGTATAAAACCGCATCGGCATCTTTTAATGCCGATACGGAAATATTTCGCAGCTGTTCGTTGAATTTTTTTTCGCTTTCGTGTAAACCGGGCGTGTCCAAAAAAAGAATTTGCCCGTCGGCGTTTGTTAAGATTCCCCGAATAGTGTTTCGGGTTGTTTGCGGGATACTCGAAACGATTGAAACTTTGCCTCCGCACACCGCATTCAAAAAAGTTGACTTTCCCGCAGACGGGCGTCCGATAATCGTAACGACACCGCTTTTCGTTGTTATCTTTTCGTTGTGTTCATCCATTATGTCATTATACCACAGTTTTTCTTTTTTGCATAGGGGAGCTTAAAAACAGCCGATTTGAGCGGTTCTCTTGATATTTTTTTGCAAAACAAAAGTTGTGAACCTACAAGCAGGGTTCTTAGGGCAGCGCCCTAAGGAAACGCCGATTAAAGGTTTGATGCCGATTAACAGCAAACTTTGCTTCGCAAAGTTTTTTGCAAAAGCAAAGCATCTCCTCTATTGTTTCTCATTGTTCAGAATTATGAGCGTTTTAGAAATAACAGATTTTAAAGGTAGGCACTGAAAAGTAGTCTCTAAAAATCTAACCTGAGTTTTTGAAAGATGCCCTCATTCTTGATTGAAGAAATCAGTACCTCCAAAAGTTTGGTAAATTTTTAAAATTTCTCGGCAAATATTTTA
>CALDWC010000058.1 GCA_937923945.1 uncultured Treponema sp. | reverse complement strand
GTCAGTTTAACGAGCCGCGCTATTTCAGCGGCGAAGTTAAACGTCCAGAATTCTATCTTTATAATGAACATTGAGAAACAATGAAGGAGATACTTTGCTTTTGCAAAAAAACTTTGCGAAGCAAAGTTTGCTGTTAAACGGCGTCAAGCCTTTAATCAGCGTTTCCTTACCGCATTCTTTAAAACGTTACCGTTTTCAAAAATATCTTTAACTCGTTTTCCGCTGCCGTCAACTCGGCTTGTGCCGTTTCGATTTTTTCGTTTACGGCAACAATTTCTTCTTCCAGTTTTAAAAGCTTCGCGGTAAATTGTGCCGCTTCGTTGGTTCCGGCAAGGGATTCCCTATTTTTGCGGGTGCGTTCCTGCTCCGCGTTCAATTTTTGTTCTTGCTTTTGGAGTTCGGAAAGCTTTTTTGAAACCGTATCAACGGCACTTTGTTTTTCTGCAATCTTTTTAAATGCGACAACGACATTCGTCGGAGCTTTTCCGCTGTTGACATATTCGAAAATATTTTCATTGAGACGGCTGGTATTTGTTAAACCGTACTGATTGTACAGGGTTTCCGTTTCCATCACGGTAAACTTGGTTGACGCATTCGCCGGCACCGTCACGGAAAAGCGGTATGTATCCGCAGTTTGTTCAACCGGTTTTTCCGTTTTGTACAACGAAGCATTCGCAGCAATCGGATGCTCGATAATAACCGAACGCGGTTTTGTATCATTATTTTTTATTTGATAAGTCGCCGTGTATAAACGTTCAACGGCAACATGTAAAACGCCGTCGGCAGCACTTAACTTTGAAACGGTTTCTTCCGTATTTTGCATGCGGGAACCCGATAACAGTAAATCGTCACCGTACGAAATGAGACGCTTTTCATCTTTCGGTAAAAACTTTATCATTGAATCGCCGGAGTATCCGTTATCATAGAGGGTAATCGCGCCCGCCGGTAAATTTAAGCCCGATGTATTGGTTAACTCGACGCAGAGTTTCGGATTTTTCCATTGCCGATTTACGTTTGAAAATACGGTCATTTTCTTTATAGGTAAACTGCATAGCTTCAAAGGAAGCATCATACTTTTTTGTCGCTGAAGTGAAACGGGATTTGTCGGCGTAAAGATAAACTTCGTATCGGCTTGTACGGAACTTTCCGCTGAAAAAACCCCCTCATCCAAGTAGTAAGCATCTGCTGCATTTGATTCGCGTTTAAGGGAAGGTGATTCGGCGCGTTGTTTTAACGCCATGCTTGGCGATTCAAACGCTTCTTCTTTCGCCATTGCCGAATCGTACATTTCAAGGGAAGCCGCTCCTTCAACGGGAAGCGGTATTTCCGGACGGGCAACATAAAAAGGGTCGTACAAGTTTTGCCGAAACGAAACGGGTTTTCCCGTAACCAAATTAAGTTTCACTTCCGTCCAGTCAACATTGGTGGAGTTGTCCACAATCGCCCACGCTTGGAACACGGCTTCCTTGTTTCCTAAAATCAAGCGGTAGGTTGTTTTCCACACGGGAGCGCCCAGCACGTAGGAGAACCGCACCGTCCGGTCGCCTGCACCGTCAATCGTAATGCAGATGGTTTTTTTGTTGTTTGAAGCCGTTTCACGGTCCAAAAGCTGCAAAGCTTTGATGAGTGCTTCGTTTTTCGCCGCATCGTTAAACGTAAATTTGAGTACGGAATCCAAGCTGAAAACCTGCACGCCGCTTTCCGTTAAAACCGAAAGCGTGATGGTGTTGTTTTTTTCTGCGCCGGTATTTTTTTCCACACTTAAAAGCCGCCCTTCCGCATCTTGCATATTTGCAGTGTCGTGAAACGTAAAATGGAGCGTACTGCCGATTTGTGCTTTTAAAAGGGTAAAAATCGTCGGACGGGTCGAAAGATCAACCGGCAAACTTTCCAGCGTTTTTTGCAGCGTATCGCTCGAAGAGTACTGAAGCGTTATTTTTTTTGCACCTGCATCGCTGATGGCGACCGACTTTAAAAAATCGTCAATTTGATTTTCATCAAACGTTAATTCAAAACTCTTTGTTCCGGATACGTTCATCTCATGTTCATAGTAAGCGACACCGGATGAAAAAATAGTTACTTCTTTCAAGGGGAGTTCAACCGCTCCCGCCGCTGCCGTTGCGGCTAACGCAAAAAGTGAAAACCCTAAAAGCTTATTCATATAAATACCTCGTTGATAATTATAACTGATAAAAAACGGAATGAGCCGTATGTTACAAGGTGTTATAGAAGGCACTGTTAAACGACCGTCAAGGAGACACTGATTAATTCAATCAAGAATTGAGGGCATCTTTCAAAAACTCAGGTTAGATTTTTAGAGACGACTTTTCAGTGTCTACCTTTAAAATCTATTGTTTCGCAAATGATC
>CALDWC010000057.1 GCA_937923945.1 uncultured Treponema sp. | reverse complement strand
AATTCTACCTTATTATACTGAACATTGAGAAACAATAAAGGAGATACTTTGCTTTTGCAAAAAACTTTGCTTCGCAAAGTATGCTGTTAAACGGCGTCAAGCCTTTAATCAGCGTTTCCTTAGAGCTGCTCTTGCTGCGGTTTTTTTTTCGCGTTAGGCACATTCAAAGTTGTGTGCAGTTTTTCAAAACTGCACACAAAACAAAAAAGCATGCGAATATTTTTGCAGCTTTTTTGTTCGAAGCGAACGTGGAGCTTTGAATACGCCGACGCATTTTTGCACTGCGTTCAATACACCGGCAAAAATGCGGAACGCCCAAAAACTTTTGCGCTTATTTTCCTGAAATGCTTACGCCCGTTGAGTGAATCCACGGAAGGATAAGGTTTCCGAAATCAACCCGCTCTTTTGAAACGGCAAGAATGTCGGAAAGCACTTTAACCGTGTTGCCCGCGATCATCGTTTCGGATAAGGCTTGTACGATGTTCCCGTTTTCAATCAAATACGAATTTTTCGCGATTCCCGAAAAGTCTCCGTTTGAAGCGGGCTGCCCGCCTGAAAATCGTCCGAGTAAAATACCTTTTTTTACATTTTTAATCATGTCGGTTTTTGAAACGGAGCCGCTTTCGACAATCAGCCCTTCGCCGCCTGAAACGCAACGGGATTTTCCGGTTTTGTTCGCTCCGTACAACGACAGCAAAAAACTTTTCAGCACGCCTTTCTCAATGAGCGTCGTATTTTCCGCTTGAAAGCCGTCATTTGTGTAAAGCGTTTCCAGTTCAACGCCGGGCTTTCGCGGATGTGAATGGAGGGTAAAAAGCGGCGAGAGAACCTGTTCACCGAGTTTATCTTTCCAAATGGAAGTGCCGGTAATGAGCGGCTTATCGATCATAAAAAGATTCAAAAGCGCGCCGAGAAATTCCATCATACTTAACGGCGTCATGATAAGATCGCCGACAAAAGAACCTGCGACGGCTTTGGTTTGCGTTTGTTCGCAGTTTTGCTTCATCAGTTCATCAAGGTTTCCCCAGTCTTTTAGCGGGATATTCAAATCCAAGTGCGAAGCGCCGCTATAGTTAAAGCTACTCGTGCCTCGTGAATCTTTTGCAAAAAACATCGCGCTGAAAGAATATGCTCCCGACTGTTCCGTAAAACGCACGCCGTTCGAGTTCGCGTAGTTTTTTTCCGTGTGCGTAAAATCCAAAATACATTGGTTGAGTTGCAATGTCGGGTATGTTGATTTTGTGTAGTCAAGAAATTCTTGGAGCCGCTCATACATTTTTTCGTTATCGGGAGCGGAAGTACCCAGTGAAAGCGTTTCCGCTTTTTGCTTCGGTGAAATATCGTTGGCTTCATCTTTTTCGGAAGCGCGTGATAAGGCAACCGCTTTGGCGGCATTTTCCTTAATGGCGGATTCCCGCACATCGTTTCCGGCAATAAAGCCTTTTTTACCGTCGATAAGTGACGTCATCTGTGCGGAAACATTTGCCGTGCTGCGATACAGGCTCAACTTTCCCGAATCAATATTCATTTCGCTTTTCACGCTTTTTGTAAGGCTTGCAGTCGCCTTATCGGCACCCGCTTTTTTTAATTCATCCACCATGCATTCGCATGTTTTCATTCCGTTTATCGCAGTCATTAGTTTCGTCCTCCTACTCCGATTTTGCACTTTATGGCGGGACCGCCCATACCGACATTGATAAGCTGCTTTTTTCCGCACCAGCCGGCATTACTCCAACTCATATCGTCACTTACCATGCTCACCGTTTTCAGCATATCGAAGGCAACTCCCGCAATCGTGCAGTCGCGAACGGCTTTGCCGAGTTTTCCGTTTTTAATTTCATAGCCTAAAACGACGCCGAACATAAATTCGCTTGTCGCATCGGCTTGTCCGTTCGATGAACGGACAAAATAGTATCCGTCTTCAATGCTTGCAATCATATCGGAAAGTTTATCTTTTCCGGGAAGAATTGCCGTGTTCCTCATACGGACGAGCGGTTCGTCGTAAAATTCATTTGCACGAGCATTGCCGGTCGGGTTCACGTTGAAAATATCAGCCGACTGCTTGTTGTGCATGTATGAGTTCAAAATACCGTCCTTGATAATCACCGCATCTTGTGCCGCAACGCCTTCATCGTCAATCCAAATCGGAACGGGACAAAGCGTGCCGTTATATTCGTAGGCAAAATCAACGAGCGTAACGAGCGGCGTTGCGATCTGCTGATGGAGACAGTCGGCAGCAACCGAACCGGACATCACAAAGTCGGATTCCGTCGTATGTCCAATCGCTTCATGGGCTAAAATCCCTGCAAGGTCGGGACCCAAAACAACATCGTGAACGCCGGGTTTTGCATACACGCCGGCGGCTTTTTGTTTTAAATTTTCAACCGTTTCGTCTATTTTTTCGTAATAGGCGGAAGGTTTATCGAATAAGTTCCGAAACTGTCCGAGTCCGCCGAAGACATTATAAAGGTCAATCGCTTCGCCGTCTGCCAATAACTCAAAGTTCATCATAAGGTTAGCCCGCGGAACAAAACTATATGCATCGGCTTTATCGGAAGTGAGGATAGAGCGTTCCGTACCGTTTGTTGAAATGCGGAAAACGCGGGATTGCAGCTCGGGGTATTTTTTTGCCGTGTACGCTTCCAAATCCTTAACGAAGGCAATCATTTCTTTCGGGTCGGCATCTTTTGAAGGTTCAAACTTTCCGTGAGCGCCTTGTCCCGTAAAGGCGGGTAATTCTTTTTGATTCGTTCCCGCTTTTTTTGCAAGGAAACGGGCGTTTTCCGTTGCTCGTTTTACGGAAGCGGAAATCGCTTCATCGTTTTGTTCCGGCGACGAGGCAAATCCCCAAACGCCGTCTTTAAAAGCCCGTGCGGAAACGCCTGCATTTTTTGTTTGTGTATTTTGCACAATGTCGCCGTTTATTGAGGCCACCGAAGTCGCCGTATTTTCCTGTACGCGCAATTCCGTGTACTCGGAAAAAAGCGAGGCATGTCGCCTTAAATTTTCATATCTCATCGTGTAGATCTCCTCAGAGTAAAAAATAATAGATATAGTAAAATAACATACGGCAGCATATTTGTCAAGAATACCGAAAAAAAAGATAGCGGCAGTGAGCCGATTTTCCGGTAAATTTTCCCAAAATATTTGGTAAATAATTTTAATTATTTGGCAAATATTTTTAAAAGTTT
>CALDWC010000056.1 GCA_937923945.1 uncultured Treponema sp. | reverse complement strand
TTTCAGCATTTTTTTATTTGTGCCGATAATTGATGAGGCGCAGCTTACCTTTTTGGTGTAAATCTACAATTACTGGGGATATCTAACGAAACGTAACTTTTCCCTCTACCGTAAATTTTATTTCGGTAGAGTACATGCTGCCATAGACTGAGGAGCACATTTTGAAAAAGACACTTATATTTTTTTTATTTTTGAGTTTTAATTTTTTTATAGCGGCACAAACGCCCGATTCCGCACCGCTCAAAAATATCGTCGATGAAAATAAAACGATGGATGCGGAAATTCCCCTAGCCGATCAGCCGAAAAAAGAAAAAAGCGAGTACGATAAAAAACTTGAAACGCTGAAATACGGATTGACGTCCGATGTTATTGCATTGGTAGGCGACTTGCAAACGGAAAATGATACCCGCTTTAATGCGGAACTTGCGCACCTCTTTGCCGTTGATAAAAACGTAAAATTGAAAACCGCGATTCTCGGCTTTTTTATTGCGCAAAAAGATGAAGCATTAAAAAATGAAGTTGCGGAAATGTTGGAAAATTTTTACGATTATAAAACAGAACTCTTAAAAGCCGGAATGCAATATGCGGCACAACTGAAATTGCAGGACGCTTCCATTATCGAGGCGTTGCATACGATTATTGATGAAAATAAAACAGATGTCAAAGAAGTTGCGATTTTAACATTGGGGCAAATCGGTTCTTCCGAAGATGCGGTTTATTTAACGGAAGCGTTTGAAAATCAAAATGCGGATGATGTAAACATGAACCTCATATTCCGTCAGACGATTATGCAGGCGCTGATTGATTTACATGCGGCGGATACATTTGAGTTTTTGAAAGATGTTGCCGAAGACGAATATGAAAACGCGATTATCCGCGCGCGCGCCGTTACCGCGTTAGGAAAAATCGGCAATGCGGATGCAATCGAAATATTGGTGCAGGCGTATTCGGACGAAGACCCGAACATACGCGAAGCCGCCGTTGCAGGTCTTGCCGGGTTTAGCGGCAATGCGGCGGCAACGGACATTCTTTTGCAAGCATTCAAAGATGAGTATTACAAGGTTCGGCTAAAAGCAATTCAAGTTGCGCGCGAAACGAAAAACGCTGCAGCCTTTCCTTTTATACTCTATCGAGCAAAAACCGATCCAGAGTACAAAGTTAAAAATGCTGCAATTGAAGCGCTCGCCGAATCGGGCGATGCGGAAGGTATGGCGTGGCTTAAAGAAGTATTTGCGGAAGAAAAAAGCGGAACGAACCTTCGGGTAAAAGTTGCCTCGACTCTTTTGAAAAATAATGAAGCCGTAATAATTGTCGACGTTGAACAAGCGGTGATTACGGCAATGGCTGATAAAAAGAAAAAAAAGTTTGCATATGAACTCGGAAAAAATATTTCAAAAATACAAAGCCCGCAGCTGATAAAAATCTGTGAAGTATTTTTAAATGATCAGGATAGTATGTACAAAAGCATCGGCTTGGATATGTTTGAAACAAACCGCTTTACGGAATTAACGCCGCTCATTGAGTTAATTGCAGAAGATAAAAAAAACGGCACGTTAAAAAAACGGGCGGAGCAGCTTTTGGAAAAAACAAACACATCGGATAAAAATTCCCCGACTGATGACAAAACGACTTCGGCACCGAAAAATTAAACACGAATAAAAAACGAATGATGAACAGTATTAAAATTCCGAATGAGTTGCGTGAGATCGCTTCCGTTTTTATAAAAAATAATTACCAAGTTTTTTTGGTCGGCGGTGCAGTTCGTGATTATTGTCAGGGAAAAACTCCGTTCGACTTTGATATTGCGACCGATGCGAGTCCGCAGCAGGTACAACGTCTTTTTAAGCGGGTGCTTTCGACCGGCATTGAACACGGCACGGTAACGATTCGGCATAAAGGAAAAAGTTTTGAATGCACGACATTTCGCACGGAAGGAAAATACTCCGACGCCCGCCACCCCGATGCCGTGCAGTTTGTTCCTTCAATTGAAGAAGATTTGTCGCGCCGCGACTTTACGATTAATGCCATGGCGATTTCGTTGGAAACGAGTGCGCTGCTGGATTTATTTGGAGGCGCTGCCGATTTAAAAGCGGGTATTATCCGCACGGTCGGCAAGGCGGAAGAACGATTTTCCGAAGATCCGCTCCGTATGTTGCGCGCCGTCCGTTTTGCGTCCCGCTTTCAGTTTGTGCTTGAACAAAGTACCGAGCAGGCAATTCAAACGCTGGCGAAAAAAATTGTGAGCGTTTCACCGGAGCGGATAAAAGATGAACTTTCCAAAATACTTGTAACGGCTAATCCAATGATCGGATTGCAGCTTTTGGATCGAACCGGCTTACTCGATATGATAATGCCGGAATTAGCGGCAGGACGAGGAATTACGCAAGGAGATTTTCACAACGCCGATGTGTTGACCCACAGCTTTGTCGTATGCGCAAATACGCCGAACTCGCTCGAATTACGGCTTGCGGGACTTTTGCATGATATTGGAAAACCGAAAACAAGAACGGTTGACGAATCCGGTGCGGTTCATTTTTATCGGCATGAAATCATCGGTGAACGAATGGCAGAAAAAATTTTACGGCGTTTAAAATTTCCGAATAAAACCGTTGATAAAGTAAAAACGCTTGTACGTTATCACATGTTTAACTATACGAGCGAATGGAAAAACAGCACCGTCCGACGTTTTATTATTAGTGTCGGTGAAGATAATATCGAGGATTTATTGCAACTGCGTTTGGCTGACATTCGCGGATTAAAAAAAGAATGTGCCTGTAACGTATCGCATATCGTAGAATTTCAAACGCGGATTGAGTATATTTTACAAAATGAATCATGCTTTCATTTAAAAGATTTACAGATGAGCGGAGACGATTTATTGCAGATTGGTGTCCCGAAAGGAAAAGTGATCGGACAAATACTCAATGAGCTTTTGCAAACGGTGATTGATGATCCCGCGCAAAACGATCATGAAACACTTTTGGGTATTGCGAAAAACTTAAAAGAAAAATATAAAATAAACCGATAAACGAATCGGCATAAAAAGGTGTTGCAAAAGATTATGAAAAAATGCTGTTTGATAAATGGCAATAAGATGGACGTTACTTTTCCAGCGTGATAATTTCTTTGAGTTCCGCATTGCTCAACTTTGAAATCCATGTTTCACCGCCGCTGATCGATTCGGCAATGTTCCGCTTTTTTTGAATCATCTCGTTTATTTTTTCTTCAAAGGTGCCTTCACAAATAAAGCGGTGAACAAAAACATTTTGAGTTTGCCCGATGCGGAACGCGCGATCGGTTGCCTGATCTTCAACGGCAGGATTATACCACAGATCAAAGTGAATGACACGACTCGCAGCGGTGAGGTTCAAACCCGTTCCTCCGGCTTTGAGCGAAATCAGCATAATCCGATATTGCGGATCGGTTTGAAAAAGCTTTACATTTTCGGTGCGGCGTTCCTGATGCATTTGCCCCGTGATTTTTAAGCAAAACGTTTTTAGCTCACTTTGAATAATACTTTCAATAATACTTATCGTTTGCACATATTGGCTGAATATAATAACTTTTTCACCGCCCGCTAAAATGTCTTTGAGGAGCAGGCACAAAGTTTGAGTTTTGCCGGAAAGCTCGGAACGCGGTTCGCTCATTTTATCGAATGCGCACGGATGGTTGCACACTTGCTTCAAGCCGGTGAGCAGTTTCAGAATCAGAGAAGTGCGTGCAACCTGCGTTTTCGCTTCGAGCGCGGGAGCAAGTTCGTTTTGAACGAGGGCTTCATACATTGCGGCTTGCTGCGGTGTTAAATTGCAATAGGTGTCGGTTAAAATTTTTTCAGGCAAATCCGAAATAATGCTCTTGTCGGTTTTTAATCGGCGCAGTACAAACGGCGCAGTCACTTTTGCAAATTTTTCACTTATCTCTTCATTACTATGGAGCTCAATCGGAATGCGCCATTTTTCGCGGAAAGTTTTTGCATCTCCGAAATAATTCGGTAAAATAAAATCAAAAATAGAGCGCATATCTTCTAAACTGTTTTCAACCGGAGTTCCCGTCAGTGCAATTCTAAATTGTGGTGTCGGCTTTTTTACCGCCTTGGACGTTTTGGTTGCCGTATTTTTAATCGCTTGTGCTTCGTCTAAAATAATTCCACAAAACTGCGCATCGCAAATCGCTTCAATATCTTTTTGCATGGTTTGATACGTTGTCAGCGTAACATCGGCGTGCGTGATTTTTCGTCCCGCGCCGTGATAAATATCGTACGATAAACTCGGCGCAAATTTTTGAATTTCATGTTTCCAGTTTGCAAGTAAAGTCGCGGGACAGACAATTAAAACGCCGGTACCCGTTTCGCTGTGCAATATTCCCTGTTCCTGCAATGTTAAAAGGAGCGTAATTACCTGAAGCGTTTTTCCCAGGCCCATATCGTCCGCAAGCAAACAGCCCAAACCGCTTTTGATATTTGCATACATCCACGAAAATCCTTTTCGCTGATAGGGGCGCAATTGCGCACGGAGCTTTTTCGGTTCGGGTAAAATTTCCGCACGGAAAATGCTATCCAGTCGAATTTGCGCTTCGGGACTGACCACAGCTTCATCCGCCAACACTGCTTGCATAATATCCAACTGCGAAAGAGACTCTTGATTGTCCAACTGCGCAAACAGTTTTGCAACTTCATTCGGATTGAGCAATACATATTGGTCACGGAATTTTATCAGCTTGGAATTTTGATTTACCAATTTTTTAAATTCTTCAACGGAAAGTTCAAAATCTCCCAGCATAATTTTACGATCGTATTCCAATAAACTATCGCGCGTAAAAAAAGATTGCACCGCTTTAACCGCAGTCGATTTTTTTACGGAAAGCACCGCTTTCGGTGTGAGCGCTTTTTGTAATCCCTTCGGCAACACAATTTCAACGCCGAACTTTTGCAAGAGCTTTGAAGCATTTTGTAAAAAGTCAGCAACTTCGTCCAAATCCAACGTGATAAAAGGTTCTACCGCAAGCTCGGTCATCACCGGCAAATACGAAGAAAGTACAATCGGAAACTTTAGGATGCGTTCTTTGTTTGCCGCAGATGCCTTTTTAACGGCGGTCGGCAGTTCAATGTACGGGGCGTTCAGTTCATCGGCTTTTGAAACCGACGCTGAAAGTTTTAAAGTTTCGGAATTTTTTTCAACGGCATTGTCGATACTTTTTAACGTGAGCCGGTAAAAGTATTCGTTTTGCTGATAGTTTAAAACTGCAAGCCACGTATATATCGCCGTTGCAAGATTTTTATTTCCGGGCGTTTTGGTACTGACTTCATCTCCGACAAAAAACAATCGGTCAACGGTTTTGTCTTGTACGGAAGTTGCCTTCGGGAAAAAATTCAACGCAAAAACATATTCGGTTAAATACGCCGTCAGCAGCAATTCCGCACAATATCGTTTTCCCCAATTTTTTACCGGCGCAAAAAAATCTTCGTTTAAAAGAGCGGCGAACGCGTCAATTGCATTGTTGATTTCCGTAGAAGCGGTGAGCGGTTTCCAAAAGATAGAAAGTTTATGTGCGTGCACATTTACTGCCGGAATAAAAGCGGAATCCCAAATGATCTTTTTTGCCAACCGGTAAAACGAAAACGCACAAGCGTAACTTTCGGTGTAATCGGAACGGACCGGCGGTTTTTTATCGAAGAGTATTCCCGCCTGCAAGAGCGTGCATTCGGTTTCGTTCGTTTTTGAAAACTTAATTTTCATGGTAAGAGGCGTATTATTTTTAAGCGGAAAATTATCTTCGCTTTTTGCAAGTCTGGAACTTGTCACGAAAGCACGCACGTAAAATACATCGTTGTATTCGCCTACCGATCTTTCGTTGTAAAAGTTAAAGTCGTAAGCAAAAAGCGCCGTATGATAGGCTTCGGTTAATTTTATGATAAAATCGCTTTTTGAAAAAATCGGAGCCGGCGGCAAAAAACCGGTAATGAGCGGCAAGTATGATTCTCCCGACGGAAAGTGTAAAAGCTGCTGCGGATTTTCTTCCGTCTGCAAAATTTCGGAAATTGTTTTTTTATTTTTTATTGAAATGGGAACCGGCTCTTCAAACGTCAACGCTGTTTCCGGATTTAGCGGAGCGGCGGTCGAACCGGTTTCAAACACTATTCCATCGGCAGCGGTTTTGCCGGATATTCCGTCCGCAGTTACTTTGTTTAAATCGAAACCTGCAATTTGAAAAATAAGTCGCGGATCAAAATCAATTTCGCGTGCTAAAATAAAAAGCACCGCCGCGATATGTTTGCACGGATTGCCGTCGTCAGGGCAGGAACAGTAGGCATTGCTTTTTATCCAACGATCCGGAATGAGGCGTACTTCTTTTTTTTCGAACTCAGCGATTAAGTCTTCCCGCATAATTCCCGAATGGAGAGCCACCAACGCGACGGGGTTTTTTGCAAGAATATCGGAAACCTGCATTTCCGTTTTTTTTGAAAGTGTGGGGAAAGCAATGCGGATATGGTAATAGTCTTCAAAGTGTCCCGCGACTTTTGCCGTGACGGTTTGCCCTTCGACTTTGATGTCTGTAACGCGTCCGGTATTTGCATAGGTTTTTCCCCGCGTAATTCTACCCGTCCCGTCATAGGCCTGCAACATCCGTAAAAACCATGCTCCCCAGGGCGTTACTCCGTATTTTTCTTTTGCCACGGATTAAGTGTACGATTTTGGAAATTAAAAGCAAGGGGTACATGGTACCGATTTTTACCGGATTTTCACTGAAAATTTACCAAATAATTTAAATTATTTGCCGAGAAATTTTAAATATTTGCCGAGAAATTTTAAAAATTTACCAAGTTTTGAGGGAAAAGTTACTGAAAAATCGTCCCTATGGAGGCACTGATTAATTCTCGATTGAATTAATCAGTGCCCACCTTTAATCAGCGTTTCCTAAAGGACTTCCGGATGGAGTAGATTTGTGCGGAGCCTTATTTTATCGTGATTAAGATTGCTTATATACATCGCCGATTTTTCGAGCCAAGCTTGCAGGGCTTCATACAAAGTATGAGCGGGCGATGGAATTGCCGAGACAGTGCGTGTATGGAACGGAACGCTTCTTTGGAACGGTGAAAGTTGAGAGCGAGTATAACGATTTGGAGAAAGCACTATCGTTTAACGAAACAGTATCTCGGAGCAATTAGACCGGAAAACTCCAGTCTAATTTAGTGCATAAAAGTCTCCAACTTTATGAGGCTGCTACCTTGTCCAAGGTAGGATAAGGGTGGGCACGCCCCTTATCCCACGAAGCTATTTATACCAAGCCAAGCGGAAGCCGCGACTGTAGCTTGGGCCGCTGGGTATGTCCTTGTCCCGATTACCCGTGATGCAGTGCTCCGCGAGGTATAACCAGTCGCCGCCGCGATACACGCGGGATTCCCCCGCCCCTGCACCGGAAGGATCGCTTACAGAAGCCACACCGCCGTCACCCGCTGCCGCATTATCGTCATACCAATCCCAGCACCATTCCCATACATTTCCGCTCATGTCATAGAGATCTAGTGCATTTGCCGCTTTAGTGCCGACTTCTTGCGTTTTGCCGCTGCTGTTTTTATTATACCACGCGACCTTTTTGCAAGCCTCTTCATCCTTGTAATTCGCAGTTGCGCCGCTTAAATAGTTAAGCGGCAGAAGAGTGCCGTCAGTTTTTCGCCGTGCCGCATATTCCCACTCGGCTTCAGTCGGAAGCCTAAAGCCCTTTTTGTTTCGGTCAAAATAAGCAGTGTCACAGTCAAAATTTCCATCGGTTTTCGCCTTTGCATTTTTTAAAACCGTTCCGCCTTCACTTTCTTTTTTGGTCCAATACACACACTCGGCTGTGTTGCCCTTTACCATTTCCGTAAATGCATTGCACCACACAATGCAGTCCCGCCAGCTCACATAAGTTACCGGTTCTTTGTTACTGCCGCTTCCGTCGCTGCCTTTTTGTCCCTTATTCGCAAATTTGTAGCCGTGATCAGAATCCCCGTCACCGTTTTTATCTTCAGTTGCCCAATCGTACACTTCTTTCCACAGCCAATACGGCACTTCCGTCTTTGCCATCACATACTCCGAAAGCGTTACATTCCGTCCTGCAATAAACACGCCTTTTAACTGATTTCTCGTATCAGGCAAGTCGCCATTCGTCGCTGCATCGTGTTCCGCTCCGACAATTGTTGCTCCGGGAATTTTTACCGCTGCGTCAATGAATTGTTTTATCTCAGCCGGCACTTCTCCCGTCGAGCCGCCACCTTGTTTAACAAATTGTACGGTAACGGTCATATCACTGCTCACGGTTAAACTTGCTTTCCGCTTATCTCCTGCGTCCGCGGCTGCTCCCGTCCAAGTATCAACTTCGTACCCTGTATCAGGTGTCGCGGTAAACTCAACCGTTTTACCTTTTTCTATCACGTCACCGGAAGAAATACCGGTGCCGTCAACGGTTGCACTCATGCTGCCGTTTCCGCCGTCTACGCTAAAGGTGACTGTGTACTTGGTCGGCGTTACTGTTCCCGAGCCGTTACCATTGCCTTTTGCAGGCTGCTTACAGCCTGCAATTCCGACCGTCAAAAGAAGAGCCGCTGCCATAACAACAGAGCTCTTTCCCAATGTTTTGAAAAACTTTTTCATAAAGTTACTCCTTCTGTTTTTTTATAAAAATCGTTAATTTTAAGAAACAGCCATATTGCCCCTATTCCTTAAGTTAACCTATGCTAACATTATATTTATGTCTTTGTTAATTGTCAATACAATATCGCAAAACGGTAAGTATCAAGTTTGTAGAATAGTTTTAATAAATGCGGTATTCATAAGGAAACGCTGATTAAAGGCTTGACGCCGTTTACCGGTAACTTTGCGAAGCAAAGTTTTTTACATTGTTGAAGTTACTCGTATGCAACACGGCTTTATTTTTAAGCACATGAAATGCGTACTTTCTGTTGTAGCCGGTCGTTGCGGTGAACTCATCAATAATTTTTGTCTTTTCTTTTTTTGACGCCAAACAATAGCGTTTTGTCGTTTCTTCTAAAAGTACATTTAATTTCGGCGCAGAAATAGTGCGCCTCATTAAATGGTCGATTTTTGTAAATAAATTTGGATTTTTTTACATATTGCTCGGTTTTGGTCTCGTATGTTTTGCATTGTGGCTTGCTTTTTCGAAGTACGGAAATATCAAACTTGGTAGTTTGAAAAAACCGCGTTATCCAAATTTTACTTGGGGAGCAATGATTTTTACATCAACGATGGCCGCAGATATTTTATATTGGTCATTTATTGAATGGGCATATTATTATTCGGCATCTCCTTTCGGTAAAACCGAGATGACACTTGCCGAACGTCACGATTGGGCCGCGACGTATCCGCTTTTTCATTGGGGGGTTACACCATGGTTTTTTTATATTGTACCGGCAGTTGCTTTCGGATATATGATTCACGTAAAAGGGCGTATAAAACAAAAACTTTCCGAAAGCTGCCGTCCGCTTTTCGGCAAATACATTGATGGAATCGAAGGAAAAATTATTGACGTGTTTTCAATTATTGGACTTTTAGCCGGCACGGCAACGACATTCTCACTTGCAACGCCGCTTATCTATGCCGGCGTTGTATACCTATTTGGTATTCCTGAAATTACAATGCTCACGATTGCCATTTTAGCGGTTATTGCTGCTGTGTATACGGCTGCAGTTTTAACCGGGATAAAAGGTATTTCAAAACTTGCCAAAATATCGGTAGTCCTTTTTTGCATACTTTTAAGTTTAGTTTTTATTGTCTTGCCGAAAACTTACATTATAGAAACCGCTATTACCAGCATAGGTAATATGCTCCAGAATTTTATTCCAATGTCGACACGGCTTGATCCGTTACGTATTTCAGGTACAGAAGAGGCAGGCTTCCCGCAACAGTGGACAGTGTTTTATTGGGCATACTGGATTACATGGTTTGCAGGAGCGCCTTTTTTTATCGGTATTATTTCGGAAGGCCGCACGATAAAAAACACGGTGATTGGCGGTGTACTCTGCGGAATTGCAGGTTCGTATTGCTCTTTTATTATCTTGGGCAATTATGGGCTTCACTTGCAAGCTCACGGTATTTTAGATTCTGCAACTACACTGCAAAATGGCAATGTGGCTCCCGCTCATGTGATTTTGGAAATTGTAAAAACAATTCCGCACAATAAAATTGTTATTGGCATTTTATGCCTATCAATGATTGCTTTTTATTCAAGCACGTTTGACGTTCTCACTATGGTTATTGCATCCTATTCACAAAAAAACTTGGATAAAAACAGCGAACCGAAAAGAGGACTTCGTGCATTTTGGTCAATTGTGTTCATTTTATTGCCGATTGGGCTTATTATCGCTGGGGCTGAACTTACTCAGCTGCAAAGTCTTTCCATTATTGCCGCTTTTCCACTTGGTATTATTATTTTGATAGTAATAAGCCTTCTGAAAGATTTACGAAAAGATTATAGGTATCTCTAAAACCTGCATTCGGCATGCCATGTGCTGTGTGAAAAACTAAATATTATGAAAGAGGGATTGGCCGGCTTTATCAAAAATCTGCTCGAATAAAAAAAAGCAGTGATAAAAATTACCAATGTGTTGTAATGCACACTCTATAGTAGCCCACTTTATTGGGCTACTATATATAGTAAATCGAATAGGAGTTTTCCACTCTTGCTTTCAGTCATTCATTCCGCAACAAACGAGTCAACTGAAAAGTGCTGTGCATAGCTTGTGTTCGGCCAGTTGTTGATATTTTCAATTCCTTTCGGGTTTCCCCAATCTCCGTAATTCCAGTATCGTGAATGGAAAGTGTTTTTATCAACAACGATATTTTTTATTCCTTGCGCTTTTTGTCGCTGAACACTTTCGACCATTTTGTCCCATTTGCGACTCATTGCAATACATTCAAAACCGACAAAACTTGCCATCGAAAAACTAAGAAACGCACAGCATGCAAAAGCAATGCGACATATCCGGCCTTTTTCACGGAAATGTTCAAAACAGATATGCATTGAAAGGGTAATGAAAATAAAGTTAATCAGGGTAATTTGAAAGTGAGCTCTTTTTGGAGTTCCTAAAATTTGAATGCAGGAACCGAAAAAGAGAAACAGTGCAAAAAGTAAACACGATATAATGATTAACATCGTTCTGATGTTTTCGTTTTTATTTTTAAATCGATGTGCGAAAACTAAAAAGAGCGGAATGAGATAGAGAAAGAAAAAAAATGTCGGTCGTGCAGCATTTCCGATTCCTGCTGCTATGATTCTTTTTGGTGTGCCGATTAAAAAGAGGGCAGGCAATGTTAATACAAGCAGTACGAGCATCGATTTAAAATCGTTTTTGTAAAATACCGTCAGTAATATCAAAATAAGCATAATAAAAAGATGGGTTTCATATAACGGAAATTTATTATAATAAAACAGCGTTAAGAGTCGATCAAACATTTGAGGAAGCGGTAAATGTAAAATTTGACTAAGAGTTAAATACTCATCGAACAAGGTTGCCCGTTGATGCGTACCCGGAGAAGCATAGAGTATGCACCAACCGGCACATAAACCGATAAGCCCGCAATAAAACCAGAGCGGAAGTTTTTCTTTTCGACCGAAAAAAGAATAGAGCATAAAACAAACCGTGACGACAATAAACACAATACCGAACTCACATCCCCAGCCTGCAAAAAAACCGACAATAAAAACTGCGATTGATTTTCCGATATCTGTATGCGTTGCGGCAGTGCTTGGTTCTTTTGTAGCGGAACTAAACTTTTCCTGCCAATAGAGCCGATACGGCAGTATCCACAAGAGTAACAGCAGCCAGATCCAAAGGTAATTAAAACTTCCCGCCGCCCAATAAAAAACCGAGCCGAAGCTGAAAATCGGATCGAACATAACAAACATCAGCATAATGCAAAAGATTGAAGCATCTTTGAGTGTACGGCGCGGCAGCCGTGCAAAGATTACCGTAAAGCTCAAAAGCAAAACGGCGGCTCCGATAACTGCATTGATCGGTGCATACCACGGCGTCGTACTTAAATACGAGCCGAAAGCAACTTTGAGCATCTCGCCAAATCTTCCGTTCCATGTATTATATGAAGATATTGCAGCTTTAATACCGCCGATACCGGCTCCAAGATCATCGCTCTGTGTCGGAAACACCGCATTTAAAATATACAAAAATATAAGCAACGGCACGAAGTATATCGCACATTGCATTACCGAATTTTTCTTGTTTTTTGTCATAGTATTTTCCATAAAACTTAGCCTTCCTCTTTTACTTCGGTCTCGCATGTTCGTTCGCTGATAATAAATCGCGGACGTTCTTTTGTCTCCAAATAAATTTTACCAATATATTCACCGATTATTCCAAGTGCAAGAATTTGAATACCGCCGATTAAACAAATGATACTTACAATTGTGGAAAATCCCGGTTCGGATTCAACAAGCCCGAAAATTTTTGATATAACAATGTATAAAACATAAATAAAACTTAATGTTGAAAGAATAAAGCCGAAAGTACTGATAATACGAATCGGTTTTACGGTGAGACTGGTAATTCCATCAACTGCAAGTCCTATCATCTTAGATAGCGGATAGTGCGTTTCACCGGCAAGTCTTTCATTTCGCTCATAATAGACTTGAGAGCTTTTAAAACCGACAAGCGGAATCAAACCTCGTAAAAAAAGATTGACTTCTTTAAATTTTGCCAATTCTTTAAGTACTCTATTAGAAATTAAACGGTAATCTGCATGATTATAAACTACATCCGCACCCATTGCGTTTAGTAACCTATAAAAAGTTTGTGCACTTGATTTTTTAAAAAAGCTATCTTTTTTACGGGTAGAACGAACTCCATATACGATTTCAGAGCCTGCATGATAAGCGTCAACCATTGCTTCCATTGCGGTAATATCATCCTGTCCGTCACAATCGATTGAGATTGTTATATCACAGTGATCCATTGCTTCCATTAATCCTGCAAGGACAGCATTTTGATGTCCTCGATTGCGACTTTGACTGATGCCGATAAAATGTTCATCGTGTCGTGCAAGATTTTTTATGATATCCCAAGTACTGTCTTTACTGCCGTCATTTACAAAAAGTATTCTACTGTCATCGCTGATTTTACCTTTTGATATAAGAAGCGTTAGTTCGTCAAGAAACATTTTATGAGTAATGGGAAGTACTTTTTATTCGTTATAACACGGTATAACAATATAAAGCTTATTTTTTTTCATTTATCTACTCCTTTTTTCTAAATACAATATATCTTTGCACGAGGTAATTTAATGCCGTATATACTATCATTCCACAAAAAAGGGCAATGTTGTCTTTTACTTTTTCCGTCGATTGAGCAAAAAGTGTATAGATACCCCAGTGTGCAAGTTTATAGGCAACAACATAACACACGGCAATATTTGCGGCAAAGAGCAGTATTTGAGCAAATGATGTTTCGTTGTTTTTAAAAGTAAAGCGTTTATTTAAAATATAACTTACGATGCCGCCTGTTACATAATTACAAGCCGAGGAAAACCAATAGGAGCAGTGTGCAAGGTTATAGAGCAAAAACATAAGCGTCGCTCCGACTGCTGTGTTGATGATTCCCACCAGTAAAAATTTTAGTAAAGTTTTATCAAATAGTTTCATGCAGTACCTAAACAATATCGGGTCAAACCTTGGGATTTTAAAAGTAGTACACGATACCAAAGTTTTTATCCCGACAATAAACACGGCTAATGATTAGTACTTATTTTACGCAAAAACAAAAATAAAATCAAGTGTATGCATGGAAATCAATTTTGTAGAATCATTTTAATACGGTACGCATCTACTTTTAGTTAACAGCCACACGGATTTTGGAGAAATCTAACAATCTTCCTCTATTTTTTTTGCATTTTGATAATGCTTTGTATAAATTACCGCTTTATCAGTACCAAAATTTGTTCATTCAAACAATTTTATCGCATTTTGCGTTAGCAACATCAAATAGGTGTGGTATCATTCTCGAAAACTTGATTTCCGTGAGCTTTTGTTGTGAGATATTGATTTTATTCGTATAATCGGTATAATTTTCCCGTAATTTTACATCAACTTTACATTTATTCTACTTTAAGGTTCGGTGTAAAGAGGCATTTATGGAAAATAAAACAAAAGGTCGTTCAATTGCCGTGAGGATATTTTTAACGGCAGGTATTTTAGTTTTTGTTACTTTTGTGATTCAAACGCTTATCAGTATGAGGATGTCGCTAAAAGCGGTAAAAGCGGTGGCGGAGCAAAGCGTGCTCAATAAGGCGGACGGTATTTCAAATACTATGCAGTGGCGAATATCCGCAACGCTGAATACCCTTGTCGGTATCGGTGAAGCTCCCATATTGCGCAATCCGAAAGCGAGCAGTTTGGAACGGGAAACTTTTTTCAAGAATATTGCGGATAAAAATTTTAAGGAAACAATTGACCCGTACGGGAAAATCCGCTTTTTTGATGTAAACGGCTATAGTCATCATTCCGACGGTACAACTGAATACGGCGGCGACACGGCATGGTTTGATTTTGCAAAACAAGGTTTCGGAAGCATCATTGAAGGACAGGTATCAACGCCCGAAGGAAAAAGGAGTATTTTAATCCACGGTGCTCCGGTCTATGACAATGAGCATAATTTTATCGGAGCACTCGCCGCCGATATTGCTTTCGATAATATGGATAATCGCATAAAAAAACTGGAAATCGGTAAAAACGGCTATTCGTATATTATCGGCGGTACGGGAAATCTCATCGCGCATAAAAATATCGATATTCGGACACTCACCAATATCAGCGATGTTGAAAAAAAGGATCCGGGAAAAGCGGAAGAAGTAACATTTATTCGGAACGCACTAAAAGCGGGCGGCTCCGGAACCGGATACTACAAAATAAGCGGAATTGATTACATTGCCGCATACTCAAAATTTGAATACGATGACTTTATGACATTCGTTGCAATTCCGAAAACCGAATTTTTCAATGAGATTACCAAATTACGAAACACGCTCATTATCGTTGCGGCCGTCTGTTTGGCAATCGCTATGGGAGTTCTTCGCGCTATTGCCCACTATCTTGCAAAGCCCATTTCACAAGTTGCCAGTGCACTACAAAATGTTTCTGTCGGAGACTTTTCCAAGCGGATTGCAGTTCGGGGTAAAAGCGAGATTTCTCAAATGGCAATCGAATTCAATCAGGCGGTGGAAAATGTCGGGCATATTATTCGCTTGGTCGAAGATAATGCCGCAACGGTTAAAAATGTCGGTATCGAACTTTCCAATAATACAAACGAAACAACGAAGTCAATCAATACGATACATTCCAACTTGCAGGTGATGAATGAACAAATTAAAACCCAGTCGGCAAGTGTTCAGGATACGGCAACCGCTATCGAAGATATCCGAAAAAGCATCAAAAATCTCAATGGGCATATTGAAATGCAGGCAGTGAATGTGAGCGAAAGTTCTTCTACGATTGAAGAACTCGTTGCAAATATCGCTTCCGCAACCGAAATTCTCAAGCAAAATGCTGAACAGGTAAACAACTTACAGGAAAAATCAAGCGAAGTTAAAGAAACGGTTATAAAATCGGTTGAAGTGAGCAAAAGTATTTCCGGCGAATCTGAAAGTCTTTTGGAAGCGGTCAATGTTATTCAAAACATTGCAAGCCAAACGAACCTTTTAGCGATGAACGCAGCAATCGAAGCAGCGCATGCCGGAGATTCGGGAAAAGGCTTTGCCGTTGTTGCCGATGAAATTCGAAAACTTGCCGAAGAGTCAAGTACGCAGGGAAAGCAAATTAACTCCGTACTCAAAGGCTTAAAAACTCGTATCGACGGTATTGCGAATGATATTGTCCGTGTTGAAACGCTTTTTATGGAAACCTACGAACTGACCGAAGAAGTAAAAAATCGCGAAGATACGGTTATGAACGCGATGCACGAGCAAACTGCCGGTTCGCAGGAAGTACTCAAAGCGATTTCCGATATCAACACAATTACCGGTGAGGTAAAATCAGGATCAAGCGCAATGCTGACTGCCAATGAAAAAGTTTCAAGTGAACTTGATAAGTTGATGGAAATTACGGCAACAATCAATGGAAGTATGAAAGGCGTCTCAGGTAGTATCGGCGAAATCGAGCGGAGTGTTTTACAGATTAACGAGTTGACGCAGCAAAATAACCGAAGTATTGAAAACCTGGAAGGTGAAGTGAATAAGTTTACCGTGTAAAATACGGAAATTATTGATTATCCTTATAATTTTTAGTATAGTTATCTTATATTATGAGAGGAGTCTTTATGAAAAAGAAAATTGTTTTTTTTAGCATGATTTGTATGCTCACAGCCGGTCTTTCAGCAAAACAAATCGGTTTGGTTCTTGACATCGGTCCGCTTTTTACCCATACGGCTTACTACGATTGGGGCGTTTCTGATAACGCTTTGATACGTAAATCGTACTGGTCGTCATCAGCGGGGAGAATCGGTGGCGGTTTTGATGTGCAATTACGCTACACGTTTTACAAGAAGCTTGGGGTATATACCTTGTTCAATGCGGCTTTTCCTGCACGTCCTCACAACGATACCCAGCAATACGGTGCCAACTTGATTGATTGGCAGTTGGGACTCGGCTGGACGTTTAACCTTGAAAAAAACTTCGATGTGTTTTTCGGTGGCGGTCTTGCAGCAGGCGGAACCGGTGAAAAAACGCGAAGTCCGCAAAAGACAATTGATACCGCAAACGTAGGTTTCGGCGTCAATTGTATTTTTTCCTATATGTTTACTCACATGGTTGGCATGTATTTCGGTGTAAGCGATAATATATATGTACCGGTAAACCGTAAGGCAAAAATCGGAAGTATTACGACGTCAAAACAGCCTGATGAACGGCTGGTGAACGCGCTTAATCTAAAGCTCGGGCTTCAGTTGGCTTTTTAATGATCGCATAAAACGGTAAAAGGCGGCGTTGCCGCCTTTTACACCGAATACGTTTTTGAAAGACCGTTAATGAGACACTGATTAATTCAATCGAAAATTGTGGGCATCTCTAAACGCAGTTAAACGGCGTTAAGCCTTTAATCAGCGTTTTCTTAACGTTTTACTTTCAAGAGTACCAAGTGTGGGCGTATGCCTATGGGGCTCCGTCCGTTAAAATTCCTTTTATCGTCTTTGAAAAATAAGGTCTTTTTTGTATTTTACCAAAAACGTACTATGTTTTCCCCAAAAACATAGTACGAAATTTTTAAAACATACTATGTTTTTTTTAAAACACAGTATGTTTTCACCTAAACCATAGTAAGAATTCGGCGTACGCTGATACACGGCGTCAAGCCTTTAATCAGCGTTTTTATCGGTATTTTTAAATTATGAGAACTGATTTTCAGCAGGGCTTTATCGCATAAGTACTTGCATTTTTTTTTCGTATATTATACTTTATATAATCATAAGAATAAGGAGATTATTATGAGGACAGTTAAAAAGATTGTGGCTCGATTGAGCGTGCTGTGCATGCTTGGTGCACTTGCATGTATGACGGCATGTGTTACGACTGGTAGTACAACCGATGAGCTTGTGGACACTCGTGATGTGGTGCAGTACTCTTCCGCCGAAAACACAGTTGATACTCGTGATGTAGTACAACCCGCTTCTGCCGAAAAAGTAACGGTTTCATGGGAAGTACCGGATGCGTCACAAGGTACGGTACGCGTACGGATAGAAAATTTGGACGATTTGAAAGACTTGGCGCAAGGAGCGAAAGTCAGTGTCGGTTCAAAGCTATGGTTTACATTTGACTATGCATACGGTTATGTGCCCGACATTGAAAAGATTCGCTTAAATGGAAAAACTTTGAAAGAAATCGGTGTGGAACTGGATGAGGAATATGGGTTTAGTTATGAAGCTCAATCTAAAGAAGCGATTAATCTTACTGCAGCGTTCCGTAAAGCTGAAAAGCTGAACTTTAGCTGTACATTAGGTGCCGGTGGAGATACATTTTATATCAATGATGTGTATCCGGAAAAGACACCGGAAACGGATATTTCCAAAGATGATAAAGATAAAATAAAGGGCTTTACTACAAAAACATTTCAGCTCTATGAAGGTACACGATTCCGCGTCAATCCGCTTCCCCAAAAAAGCAAAATACTTAAAAAATGGACGCTGGACGGTGCGGACAAAGGGTTCAGCCGACAGTACCATATGGTTATCCCGCAAAAAAAAGATGCTCCCGTAGGCGGCGTAAAACTTGCAGCAGAATTCGGTGCTTCAAAAAAAATTACCGTTACCTGGTCATCAAAAAATACTACACAAGGTGATGTTAGCGGGGTTAAATACAACCAGGACGCAAAAAAATGGTTAGATGTTACAAACGGAAAACAATGGCCGGAAGGGGAGCGTTTAGCCGGCGATGCACGACCAAAATTAGGTTATAGCGTTGACAAATGGTATATGAATAACGAACCCATACCGGATGCTGAAGATGGGGAAGGATATACTTTTGATGTTTTGGAAAGTATTGCAAAAGACGATGTAATCGATATTCAAGCTTCATTTAGAAAAGCGGAAAAGATAAAAGTCGTGTGGTCTTCGGTAAATACCGACTGTGGAACACTCCGAGATGCCGGTGTTAGAGTTGACGGTGATTGGAAAAACTTCCCTTCAGGATCTGAATTTTATGAAGGGCAGTGCTTGAATATCCATGCCGATACTAAGCAGGGCTGGATGGTTGACTGCTGGAAAATAAACGGAAAAGCAGTTGAAAATTCTGAAGTGCCAAATTACCTGTATTATTATGTCGATAAAAACGATAAGGATAGTTCAGGTATTATTAAAATAGAAGCATATTTTAAACGGGCTGAGCCAATACAACTAAGGTGGTCGTCAACGAGCAAGGGTTCGCTTACTGCCCGAGCAGAAATTAACGGCGAATGGCAGGATGTTAGCGAAACAACGAAACTGTATGAGGAGATGGAAGTTCGAATTGATGCAAGGCCTTCCTATGGCTATAAATTCAAAAAATGGCTACTCAACGGGGCAGAGCACAACTTCGGTGGAGAGCCTACTGAAAATGGTGCATATGTTCTCTACACATTAAAAAAAGGCGATAGCGATTCCGACGGCAAAATTACCATTCAGGCGGTATTTGAAGTAAATAGTAAAGAGCCACAGGGCAAGATACCGGTAACTTTCAAAGTAAAAGCCGGAAGTGAAGCAAACGGAAGCTTAATTGCACGGCTGCAGGATTCATGGAGACAATTTCCGAGCGGTACAAAGTTTAATGCCAATACCGAACTGCGATTTGAAGCAAAACCGAACGAGGGGTACGCCTGCAGCTGGTATGTCAACGGAAAGGAAAGGTCTGGAAATCATAACAGAGCATTGTTTTATCGACTATCGGATAGCGACAAAACTGCAGGCGGACTCAGTGTTGAACTTGCATTTATCAAAGTAGACAAGGTTACCGTCAACTTTGAAGTCGAAGGCAAGGGTACCATTGAAATAAAAGCAAATAATACACCGCTCACCCTCGGCAGTCATCAGCTTGACGAGTATTCTCGAATTTGGATTAAGGCGATACCGGCTGAAAACTCTGTTGCGGATTGGTTTGTAAACGGTGAAGATGCAAATAACAAGCGAAACGGTGACGGCGACTTTTTGTATGATGTTACAAAAGAAGCGGTGCAAAGCGGTGTTATTACCATCAAAGCGAAATTCCGAAAAGCACAATAGTTCAAGGTAAGCATTCAGCTTACCACCGCTAGTGAAAAGCAAGGACTCAAAAGCTAATGTTTCTTAGCTAGTGGCAGTTAAACGGCATCAAGCCTTTAATCAGCGTTTCCTTAACGGTTTACTTTCAAGAGTACCAAGTGTGGGCGTATGTCTCTGGGGCTCCGGTCGTTAAAATTCCTTTTATCGTCTTTGAAAAATGAGGTCTTTTTTATATTTTACCAAAAACGTACTATGTTTTCCCCAAAAACATAGTATGAAATTTTTAAAACATACTATGTTTTTTTTAAAACACAGTATGTTTTCACCTAAA
>CALDWC010000055.1 GCA_937923945.1 uncultured Treponema sp. | reverse complement strand
TTCGCTGCCTTTTATTGCGTTTTACCGGCAAATCTTTGTTCGTTATGCGATAAAAATCTCCCCTATCAATCATACCGTTCCTCGCTTAATTTCCCGCTCAAGGAGGCACTGATTAATTCTCGATTGAATTAATCAGTGCCTCCGATGCATCTTGACATCAAAATAATTATCAACTTGACTTTTTTTTTACTTTTCACTATAATTGACAAATTTTTTGAGAGGTGAACCTATGGCACAATTTTATGATGAACCTTCGCACACATTCAGCGAATATCTTTTAGTTCCGCGATACACTTCAAAGCAGCATACTCCGGCAAACGTATCGCTCAAAACTCCGTTGACCCGTTTTAAAAAAGGCAGCGAACCGGCAATCCGCTTAAATGTGCCGGTGGTTTCCGCGATTATGCAATCGGTTTCCAACGACGGTATGGCAATCGCCCTCGCGCGTGAAGGCGGTATTTCGTTTATCTTTTGTTCGCAGTCGGTTGAAAGTCAAGCGCAGATGATTGAGCGGGTAAAAAATTACAAAGCGGGTTTTGTCGAAAGCGATTCAACCTTGAAAGAAAATGCAACGCTGCAGGATGTACTTGAACTCAGTGCCAAAACACACCACACCACAATCGCAATTACCGATGACGGAAAACCGCACGGAAAACTTTTAGGCGTAGTTACCAGCCGCGACTACCGCGTAAGCAGAACGCCGCTTGATACCCGCGTGAGCGAGTTTATGACCCCGATTCAAAAATTAAAGGTAGCCTACGACGGAGTTACATTAAGCGAAGCAAATGAAATTATTTGGGAGCACAAACTAAATTCGCTCCCCGTTATTACCAAAGACGGAAACATGGTCGCATTCGTGTTCCGCAAAGACTACCAAAACAACAAAGAAAATCCGAACGAGCTTTTAGACGATGAAAAGCGGTACATAGTCGGAGCCGGTGTCAACACCCGCGACTATAAAGAACGCATTCCCGCTCTCGTCAAAGCAGGCGCTGACGTTTTGTGTCTCGATTCTTCGGACGGCTTTTCCGAATGGCAAGCCGAAACGATTGCATACGTTAAAGACCGTTACAATGTTCCGATCGGCGCCGGCAACGTCGTCGATGCGGACGGCTTTAACTTTTTAGCGGATGCCGGAGCGGATTTTATTAAAGTCGGAATCGGAGGCGGGTCCATTTGTATTACGCGGGAAACAAAAGGCATCGGACGGGGACAGGCAACCGCCGTCATTGAAGTTTCAAAAGCCCGCGACGCATATTTTGAAAAAACGGGCGTTTATATTCCGATTTGCTCGGACGGCGGTATTGTATTTGATTATCACATGACGCTCGCCTACGCCATGGGAGCCGACTTTTGCATGTTGGGGCGGTACTTTGCACGCTTTGACGAAAGCCCAACCAACCGCGTTTTAGTAAACGGCAACTACGTAAAAGAATACTGGGGTGAAGGTTCCGCCCGTGCCAGAAACTGGCAGCGTTATGATTCAGGCGGAGACGCCAAATTGAGTTTTGAAGAAGGGGTCGATTCTTACGTACCCTATGCAGGAAAACTTCACGATAACCTTCAAACTACACTGCAAAAAGTAAAATCAACCATGTGCAACTGCGGCTGTCTCACGCTCGAAGAATTGCGCCAAAACGCACGGTTAACACTTGTTTCCTCCGCAAGTATCCTCGAAGGCGGCGCACACGACGTTATCCTGAAAGATGTCCAAAATTCACAAGTCTAAAAACAGCACTTTTCACGGGGTTTTTAAAACTTCTTTTTTTAAAGCCCCGTAATGAAACGTTAATTAAAGGCTCATACTTTACAAAGCATTGAACTAATCGCCGGTTTCGTTTCCTTATAATCAACCGATTGAAAGTAATCACAAAATTTTTTATAATACTGCAATGGATACGGAAACTTTACACGCAAAGTTGCGGGCACACTTTGGAAATTTGTCGGATGATGACTGCGAAAAATTTTATCAATTTTCAACGGAAAAAATTTTAAAAGAACAAACCCTAGTTTTTAGCGAAGGCGAAGACGCCGCACAATTTTTCTTTTTAACATCCGGATCCGTTGAAGTATCCAATTCGGAAGGAGACACAATTGCCGAACTTATTGACGGTGAACTTTTCGGTCAGTTTGAATTTATGACCCGTTCAAAATACAACGCCGCTGCAAAAACTAAAACAGTATGCAAACTCGTCGCTTTTCCGAAAGACGGTAAAACACTTCAGGATTTTGCCCACGAAGAGCCGAAATTATACGCAAAATTGATTCAGTCTTTTTTAGTATTCGTTTCACGCCGGACACGGGAAGCGACGGGGCTTTTAAAAGAAAACTCACCGCTTACCAAGCAAATAAAAAAACAACTTTATAGCGATAAGCTGACCGGTGTTTACAACAGAACCTTTTTAGAAGAAAATATAAAAGAGCTTTTTAACGGACAAACGTCGCTCATTACGTTGAAACTGGATAACTTCAAAGAAGTGAATGACCGATTCGGACATGAGACGGGCGATGCGGTTTTAGTGCTAATCGGAAAAGTGTTAAAAGAAGAGCTTTCCGAACAGTCCTCAATTGTACGATACGGCGGCAGCGAGTTTATGCTGATTACCAAAGAGCAAACAAAAAATGAGGCGAAAAACTTAGCAGACAATGTGTTGCATTTAATTGAAAGTACCAGCCTCAACGAAGCGATCGGACTGGATTTAAATGAAAGACCGTTTACCCTTTCTGCGTGTTTGGTAGTAACGACTTTTCCTGATGACGGAAATAACCCGCAGGCGATGATTGAAAAAAACGCAGCACTTCCGGTGCAGCTTTTAAAAGAGAAAAAACGCGGGGTGATTCTTTGGGACGGTGAAAATAAATGACGGAAACAAAAAAACAATATTTGCCAATATTAAAAAAAGCGAGCCTTTTCGCAGGACTGGACGACAATGATTTATATGAACTTGCCGAAAAAATGTACTACTGCGAATTTGAAAAAGAGCGTACGCTCGTCTATGAAGGTGAAATGGGTAATGAACTGTACATTGTCGTTGACGGCAAAGTTGATGTTTCGGTAGAAAGTAAACCGGAAGCGAAAAAAAACGAAATCAAAAAACCGGATAACAAATTCGCTAATGAACCGCACGAACAAATATCGGTGGGAACGATTGAAGCGGGTGATTTTTTCGGTGAAATGTCCATGCTCGAACAAGTTCCGCGTTCTGCAAGTTGTACGTCAACTACCGTGGTCAAAACACTTGTACTCAAGTCAAAAGACTTTTTAAGCTTCATTGAAAAAAAACCAAAAATGGCAGGGCAAATTTTAACGAATATGCTTGAAACGACTTCTTCGCGGCTGATGAATACAAGCCGTTTTGTTGCACAGCTCGTCCAATGGGGCGAAGCGGCAAAGCGCCGTGCGGTAACCGATCAACTAACGGGGCTTTTTAACCGTCGTTACCTTGACACGTACATGGAGCCGCTTCTCATCGAAGCAATTTCCGAAAAATACGATGTCAGCTTTGCAATGCTCGACGTCGATCACTTCGGGAAATTAAACCAAAAATACGGAACGGAATTTTGCGATGCCCTATTAGTACAGCTTGCCGAAATTTTTCAAACAAGCTTTGACAAAGACGATATTCTCATCCGCTACGGCGGCGATGAGTTTTGCTTTTTTATCCGTGGGGATTTTGCAAAAGCGGTACTCCAATGCCGCCTCGTCTGCGCAAGACTCAACGCGCTGCGGTTTGCGGAATTTCCGGAATTAGTTGCATCCTGTTCAATCGGTTTGGCCGGGTACAAAACAGGAATGACCGCTGACAGCCTTTCAAAAATTGCCGATACGCAGCTGTATAAAGCAAAAGAAGCGGGTCGAAACCGCGTCTCGTGGTAAAACATTTCTTTGTTTTCATAACACCGATTGTTTAACGGCGAGTTAAAGTGGATATATTTAATTTATGCCTTTTAAAAAAAACACTTGACAAAAGCTACAGTATTTTATATAATTATATCGATATAATTATATCTTTTTTTTGAAAACTTTTTAAGGGACGTTTAACTTCGCCGCTGAAATAGCGCGGGCTCGTTAAACGGTCGACTTTTGCTACCGCAAAAGATCGCATTTTTATAGTGCCGTTTCTCGGTTCTCGAAACGGCGTAAATTCAGCTTATTCGTGTGCTGAAGCACGCTCAACGCTGAATTTTAAGGGAGAAAATATGAAGGTTAAAATCAATAAGACAAAAGATGCCTTTTTGGATGACGTAAAAATGACTGCAGAAGGTTATTTTGATCGGGGTGAGTTTTTTTGTTCGGAAGCTGTTTTGCAGGTGATTAATGATGCCTTGGACCGACCGTTACCGGCGGATATTGTACGATTAGCTTCCGGTTTTCCTGTCGGTATCGGTAAAGCGCAATGCTTATGGCGGCACTGATTAATTCAATCGAGAATTAATCAGTGCCCACCTTTAAAATCTATTGT
>CALDWC010000054.1 GCA_937923945.1 uncultured Treponema sp. | reverse complement strand
GCGTTTCCTTATTGTTTCTCAATGTTCAGTATAATAATGTAGATTCTGAACATTTTCGAAACAATAGATTTTAAAGGTGGGCACTGATTAATTCTCGATTGAATTAATCAGTGTCTCCAAAAGTGCCGTTTCACCGTATACAATAAATTTCGTTTACCGTAAACAGTTTTGTGAAATCAATACTTTTTTTAAACGAATGCTTATTCCATTGTGTTCCGTTCAAGTGTTTGTTATGCTGTATTTTTCAACTAACTGAAAATAATATAAAGTAAATTTTTAAGACGCCGAAAATAAAAGTGCCGTTTTGTGTCGCAATTCGGCAATGATTGAGAGGTGCAGTAATGAAAAAATTCGCAAGTATTGTTTTTACTTTTATATGCTGTTCGGTGTGCTTGTTCGCCGGAGACGTTGCAAATTTAGTGAGTTTGGGGTTTTCGCCGGATGGTATGACGTATGCGTTCGGTGAATACGGCGTGACGGATAAAACCTACCGCTCGTACGCGGAGCTTTATATCGTTGATGTCGCCAAAAATGCTTTTGTTAAAAACGGCACTTTCAAAACAAGTCCGTCGGCTTTAACTGCAAATAAAGACAGTAAGTCGGTGTTTTTAGCCTTGCAAAATCGCGCCGGTGTCGCGCTTACAAAAAATAAAATTAACGAAAAAAATGAAGGCAGACCGATTTATGCCCAAAGTGAAAAAACGAAAGAGCATACCAATTTTATGTTTCGCGATTTTGAAACGAATTACGAATACACGGTTGTACTGCATAAAAAAACAAAGGGCATGGATGTAGCCTTTTATATCACGGTCGATGCCGTTGCGCCCGACGGTTCCAAAACTTCGTATACCGTGGGAAATAAAGACTACTTCCGCCCCGGTGTAAAAGATTATAACATCAAACGGGTTTTAATCAACAACAACAATTCGGCTCTGGTGTTTATTATCGAAAAAGTTGTTCGAAACAATACCAGTGATTGCATTCGTTACATGGTTGAAACCGTAAAGTTGTAATATTAAAAACCGTAAAACTCTTTAATGACTTTTTCAGGCGGTGTGTTGTAATACAGTTGTGCATACATGCATGCTGCTTCTAAAATCTGCTTTGCGTAATTGCGCGTTTCCGGAAACGGTGTTACTTCCGTAAAAATGTCGGCAGGTAGGGCGCCGTACGACCGTGTCCACCGACGGACATTTCCACCGCCTGCGTTATACGCTTGACAAGCTTTTGCAATTTGTCCTTGATTTTTAATCATCTGTTTCAGATAATATACCCCGAAACGGATATTCGTATCAGAGTCGGTGCTGTTATAGGTTTGCAATTTAAACATGCGGGCAATATCATTCGCGGTTGTCGGCATCAGCTGCATCAAACCGATCGCCCCCGCGCGTGAAACTGCGTTCGGACGGAAAAAACTTTCCGCTCTGATTAAAGCGTACACAAAGTATTCTGCGATACCGTACTCAGCCGCATAGCGGGTCACGGATTCGGAAAAGCCGCGCGGGTATAAAAGTTTTACACTTTCAGGTGTCATTTCCGCACCGCGGGAACGGAGTGCGTAGTTCATCACTTGGATACTTTCGGCGATGTATCCCGCATTGTGTAATGCCGTTGAAACCGCTTCTGCATTCGAAACGGAAATCATTTGATCGTATTCACGAATGTGCGGATAAACGGAAGCATACAGCGAAAAACGAATTAAACCGTCAACAATCCGTTTTGACTGTTCGTAGGAAAAATTTTTATACGGATACCGTGCATATTGATTTTGAAATGCAAAGCGGGCAGGTTTCCCAATCATATAGCCTGCCATCAGCGTGTAGTAAAACGTGTCCTGTTTGATTTTAAATGCTTCGGTAATATCCGCCATCGAACCGCTTAACCGCCCGATTGTGTACCGCAATTTTGCTTTTGCTTCATTTAATGCGGTCGGTTCAATAAGCGTGAGCAGTTCACGCAATTTCGGTATATTTTTTTCTTGGGTATATTTCAACGAAAGATCGGAAATAATATCTTCGTACCAATAATCGTTTTTCCACAGCGGAGCCGTATCACGTAATTTTTGGAAATAAAGTTTTTTATCGGTACTGCAAAACTTTAACTCATACCAGAGGGCGTTATCAAAGTCTGCATCATTCGGCGCGAATTTTTGTGCCGCTTCATAGGAGGCGATAACCTGTGTTGACACCGATTCGTTTTTATCCAGTTTTTCATACAGTCGTGCAGTATAAAAAGCCAATGTGTGTAAAACGTTTTTTTGGTCATCGGTTAAATTTGCAATTGTTATCGCATCGGCAGGACTCCCGCAAAACACCGAATAAAATACATATACCGATTCCCAAAGGTTTATCGCCTCGGTTATGTTTTCCTTTCCCGATACGCCGGATAAAAGGGCTTTACCGAAATCGGAAATAACCGGACGCGTAAAAAAAGTAGTTTGCCGATTTTGACCATCCGCTTTCGGTGAAAAATTATTTTCTAAAAATTGCCGTAGAATCTCCAGCACGATATCCGCACTTTGCCGGTAATATTGATTAACGCACAAAATGCGTGCCGTCATCGTGCGTAAAAAACTATCTGAAAATTGCCGCTGTATTTCCGCCGAGTTTTCGTTGAAGTAGCGCTCAAATGATGCGGCAATCGGTTTTGTCATTTTTGTTTTTGCCGCGTATGTTTCCAACGACTCGGACAGTTTATCGAAAAGCCCTGCTTCAAGGTAGGCGGCATTCAACGAGTCCCGCTGAACTTCCAACTCGCTGCGCGTTGCATTCTTTGCGGATTCCGATACGGTATCGCTTTTTTTATTTAACCGCTTGAGCGTTTTTTCAAGCTGCGAAATATTTTCTCTATATACACGAATTTGTTCGTCGGCTGTTGCGATGCGTAAAAATAACTGTTCGCACAGTTCTCGGTACGGGGCATCATAGTGTTCAAAGCCGTATCGTAAAAGTTTTTTTGCCGCTTCAATATTTCCTTTTTCTTTTAAATGCATCGCAAGGTAGTAAAGCGAGCCGTCTTGCAGCTTTGCAATTTTTTTTAAATCGGCATGTGTAAACTGTGCCGCTTTTTCAACGTTACCGCTTTCTACCAATTCTAAAACTTCCGTTTGTACTGCTTGTGCATTGGTGCAAGAAAGAAAGCTCCATATAAAAAATGCGATAAAAGTAATTTTTGTTGTTTTATAATCCGTAAATTTGAAAAAAATCATTGTATAAAGTGTACGCAAAAATTGAAATAAGCACAAGAGGAAAAACACCGGAAGCGGTTTTTTATTCGGAGGTGTTTTTTTTCAAAATCATCTATCGCTTGCATTATTTTTTTTTCCGGCTATACTATTTTTCGTGAGTCGAACCATTATTCAAGCGGATGTGCTGGGTTTTTGTGCCGGGGTTAAATCAGCGATGGAAATCGCGCTTAAGGCGCGTCGAGATTTTCCCGAAGCAAAAATTTTTACCTTTGATCAATTAATCCATAATATGGAAGCAATCCGTTTTTTGGAGCGTAAAAAAATTTATGCGCTTAAAAAAGAAACTGCGCTCAGTGCTGAGCATGATTTTTCGGATGCAATTATTATTGTGTGTGCGCACGGCATTGAAGTCGGTGCAAAAGAATTGCTTGAAAAAAAATTTTTTCGCGTGATCGATGCAACGTGCCCGCATGTGCTGCAAAGTCAAAAAAAAGCGTTTACCGCGGCGAGCGAAAACTTTTCGGTTATCTTGGTCGGTGAAAAAAATCATCAGGAAATACTCAGTTTGAAATCTTACGTTGAGCTGGCAGACAAAAAACCGTGCACTGTGATTGCCAATGCGGCGGAAGCGGAAGCCTTTTCCCTCCGCGAAGATATTTTGCCGGTGTGTTTGATTGCTCAAACGACGTTAAAACAAAGCGAATACGAACAAATTATCCGCGTTTTTTCGCAAAAAATTTCCGCTTTTTATTCCGATCTGCACGGTACGCAACTTAAAGTTTTTAAAACAATTTGTCCCGCGACACAAAAAAGGCAAGAGGCGTTAATTAAACTTGCCGGTGCCTGCGATGTTGTCGTCGTCGTTGGCGGAAAAAACTCCACCAACACCAACCGACTTTTTCGGACGGCTCTGCAGCTGAATCCTCATTCGTTTTTAGTCGAAAACGCCGACGAACTTCCGCCGGAACTGTTTTCCGCACAGATTATCGGGATAACGGCGGGAGCATCAACGCCGGATTTTGTCCTTGACGAAATCACGAAAAAATTACAAAACCCGTGAAAAACAATTTTAGGGAGGCACTAAATACTTCAATCGAGAATTGAGGGCATCTCTAAACGTTATTAAACGGCATCAAGCCTTTAATCAGCGTTCCTTTACGCCCTCCAACTTCCGCAAGGCTGTAATCAGTACCCACTTCTAAAATCTGAAATAAATAAACGGATTATAGGTTGAACCGATCAGCAGTGCAATCGATACGGTAAAAGCAATGAGCGCGGTGATTTTCAGCGGTGTTTTCTTTTCAACTGGGGTGAAGCCGAGTAATTCAAAAGTAAAATACACAGTCAAGGAAAGGATTGAAAAATAAGGTCTTTTTTGTATTTTACCAAAAACGTACT
>CALDWC010000053.1 GCA_937923945.1 uncultured Treponema sp. | reverse complement strand
ACCAAGTTTTTAGAGATGCCCTCAATTCTCGATTGAATTAATCAGTGCCTCCTTTTCGGTTAGTCTAAAAAAAGCGTCCGGACCTTTTGTTCGGGCGCTTTTTTTTCGTGCGCGTTATTGCTTCGGTTATCTCGCAAAAAAACAGTTTTTAAATTTTCCTCCATATATGCGATAGATTGAAAAAAGATATTTTTTATGCTAAAATTGCCCCCGATATTTTTGTGATAAAACACCGCTCGAACGTAAAAGTTTTAGCGGTTGATTGAATTATGGAGAAACGTATGAACATAAAAGACACTGATGCACTCAAAGAAAAAATCCGCAATGAAATTACTCAGCGGTTAAAGCGGAATTTTCGTCGTCCGATTGAAAAAGCGACAAAACCTGAAATTTACGATGCGGTAACGCGATCGGTTATGTTCGTTATTTCTGAGATGCGTGAAGCAACTCGCCGTAAGCAAGGCAAAAAAGGTATCAAGCAAATGTACTATATTTCTGCGGAATTTTTAATGGGTAGGGCGCTTCACAATAATTTGAGCAATTTGGGATTGCTTCCGATGCTCGATGAAATTTTAGCGGAGTTTTCAACGAATGTGAAAGAACTGGAAAATCTGGAACCCGATGCGGCATTGGGCAACGGCGGGTTGGGGCGGCTCGCGGCGTGTTTTTTGGATTCGCTTGCAACGTTGGATTATCCCGGGCACGGTTACGGCATCCGCTATCAATACGGAATGTTTAAACAGAAAATTGAAAACGGCTATCAAGTTGAGTATCCCGATAAGTGGCTCGCTGACGGCTACGACGTGTGGGAAATTCGCCGCCCGGATATTGCGGTTACGGTTGAGTTCGGCGGCAATCTCATCTCAACGTACGATGAACACGGTAATTTGGACTATACGCTGGAAGGTGCGGAAAAAGTACTCGCAACTCCGTACGATATGCCGATTGTCGGATATGATACGGACACGGTAAACCGCCTGCGCTTGTGGGAAGCAAGCTCGCCGGACGGTTTTGACTTGCAGCTTTTTAATCAAATGAAATACACGGATGCGGTGCAGCGGGAAATTGATGCGGAAAATATTTCGCGGGTGCTTTATCCGAATGACCAAGGTCCGGAGGGAAAAGAACTTCGGCTGAAACAGCAGTACTTTTTTACTTCGGCGAGCATTCAGGATATTGTGCGGCTCTACGTGCAAAAAGAGGGAAAAGATTTTTCGCATTTTGCGGAAACAAATGTGGTGCAGCTAAACGATACGCACCCCGTTGTGGCAATCCCTGAATTGATGCGTATCCTGATGGACGATTACGATTTGGGTTGGGACGAGGCGTGGGCGATTGTCACCAAAACGTTTGCGTATACGAATCACACGATTTTAGCGGAAGCATTGGAAAAATGGCCGGTCGAAGTTTTTAGGAAATTGTTACCGCGCATCTACCAAATCGTCGAAGAAATCAATCGACGGTTCTTAATCACCATACGTGAAAAATATCCCGATGACTGGCAAAAGCAATGCCGCATGGCTATCATCGACCAAGGCATGATTAAAATGGCGTGGCTTGCCATTGTCGGATGTTTTTCGGTCAACGGCGTTGCGGAACTCCACACGGAAATTCTTAAAAACGAAGCACTCAAAGAGTGGTACGAATTGTATCCGGAAAAATTTAACAATAAAACAAATGGGGTCACACAACGGCGATGGCTGTACCATTCCAATAAAAATCTTTCCGAGTTTATTACAAAATACACCGGAAGTTCCGAATGGATTAAAGATTTGAGCAAACTGAAAACCTTGGAAAAATACGCCGATGATGAAAACGTCTTGCATGAATTGATGGAAATCAAAAAGAAAAATAAAATTGAACTTGCAATATTTTTACAAAAAACGCAAAATCAGTTTTTAAATCCCGATTCCGTTTACGACGTACAGATTAAACGGCTCCACGAGTACAAACGGCAGCTTCTCAATATTTTGCATATTATGAGTTTATATAACCGTATCATTGAAGATGATGCCTATAATCCTATTCCGCAAACGTTTATTTTCGGAGCTAAATCGGCTTCCGGGTATTACCGCGCAAAAGAAATTATCAAGCTGATTACGACGGTTGCCGACCGTGTCAACAATGATTACCGTGTCGGCGGAAAATTGCGGGTTGTGTTTGTTGAAAACTATGGAGTTTCAATCGCCGAAAAAATAATTCCGGCAACCGATATTTCCGAGCAAATTTCAACCGCCGGTAAAGAAGCTTCCGGCACGAGTAATATGAAGTTTATGATGAACGGTGCTTTAACCTTGGGAACGCTTGACGGAGCGAATATCGAAATTGTGAATTCCGTCGGGGATGAGCATGCGTTTATATTCGGCTTAACGTCCGCCGAAGTGGAAAAGCTGAACCGCGAAAGCTACAATCCGCAAAAGTACATTAATCGCAATCCGGCACTCGCTAAAGTTTTGAGCCAGCTGATTGACGGTACTTACACGGCGGGAACGACAACTTCGTTTGTAAACTTGTACAACTCGCTCGTATACGGCGTTGACGGTCAGCGTCCCGATGTGTACTACGTTCTCGCCGACTTTGACGCATACGCGGCGGTTCATGAAAAAGCTTTGGCGGCATACTGCGATGAAAAAGCGTGGGCAAAAAGTTGCTTGTTGAATATTGCAAATTCCGGCAAGTTCAGTTCCGACCGCACGATCGAAGAGTACGTCCGCGATGTGTGGAAATTGCAGCGCATTCGGTAAAATGGAAAAAACGATAACTTTTACCGTGAATAAAAAAGTGTATGTAAAAGCACAAGTATCACGGGCGATAAACGCAAGATTACTGGTATTCTATTTTGTTTTACTTTTGGTACTCACCGTTCCTGTAATACAAAAATATAAATCGGCACTATATATTTTTACCCATACCATCGTAATGCTTGGATGTGCTGCGCTGATTTACCGTATGGTACATTTTTTTATTGCAGTACGGAGCGCTTGTATTTTCGATCAGGAAAAACCGTTTTTCACCGATGTAACGATTGAGTTTCGTGAAAATGAATTCGAGGAGCGTTCGCGTTTCGGCTCTTTTACATTGGAATATGCACAAATACAAAAAATGAAACTGTATAAACAATACTTGCGGATTGATATCAATGCAGTCAGGTTTTTTATTATCCCTGCGAGTGATGAGTACCGTATACAAGAACTTTATGATAAGTTAAAAAACTGCGGCGCGAATCAGTCGAGTCGGTGACCGATACATCCGCCGCGAAAAAGCACTCGTTCGTATTGGTACTGCAAAAACAGGAATAGTATTCTCTACCCTATAAACTGTGATGGTAAATTTCCAACACGTCGGGAATATCGTCTACTTGGTGTCCGCTTTCCGGATTCCAAGCCATGGTTCGTTGGGTTTTGCAGTCAGCAAAGACGCGCATTTTTCCGCATAGTGTAGAGCCGGCGGATCTTTATCTTGGGTTTGTCGGAAAATTGCAAGCGCCCTTTCAAAATTACCCGCATAAAATGCTTCCAAGCCTTTTGAAAAAGAAATGAAAAGCGCCTCGTTTTCACGGTAGGTTTTTTCAGAATAACTTAAATTCTCGGTTAAATGAAGTTAGTTGGAGTTTTAAGTTATCAAAATTACACATCAAGGAAGCAGATGAATTCAATCGCGAATTGCTTTTCATCAAACCGTAAAAACGCCGCACAAATGTGCGGCGCATCGTTGCTTTTCGGTTTATTTTTTGGATAAATCTTTTCGTGAAAAAACTATTTTTGAAATCAGCCCGTAATCAATGGCTTCATCGGCATTCAGCCAATAATCGCGGTCGGTGTCGGCTGCAACTTTTTCTCGTGCAGTACCGGTTTCTTCGGCGATAATCGCATTGATTTTTGCTTTTGCTTTTTCGATTTCCTGCGCGTGGATTTCAATATCGGTTGCAACGCCTTGCATTCGTGAAAGCGGCTGATGAATTAAATAGTGGCTGTTCGGCAAACCGAAACGGTTTTCTTTTTTTGCCGCCAGCAAAATCAAACTTGCGGCGCTTGCAATCAGTCCCGTTCCGATCGCAATTACTTCCGGTTGGATAAACCGTATCACATCGAAAATCGCAAAACCGGCATCGACATCTCCGCCGGGAGAATCAATGTAAAGGTATATCGGCTTCGTTTTGGACATCGCTTCCAAGACAAAAAGATTTTTAATGATTTTTTCCGCGAGATCTTTATTTACTTCACCTGAAAGTAAAATTTGGCGCGTTTCTAAAAATTTTTCGAGCAGCGGATCAGGCATCCGATTTTCATTTTTTTCAGTTTCTTCATTATAGATAGTCATACACATTCCTTATGGTTTTATTAAAAAAATATTGATGTTACAAATCATAATTATATGAAAATGCCGCTTGAATTTCAATATAAAAAAGCATCAGCGCATAATCGCTAAAACTTATTGCCGCCATTCCGTGAGCTGTTGTTCAATGCGGGCTTTTGCATCGTCCAGAATAGCGAGCTGTGCTTCTTTGTTTTCAGGTGCAGGATAAACATGCAACCCCTTCAATTTATACGATCCGGAACGAAGATTTGCGAGAATTTTCCGTAAGTTACTGATATTCCACCCTCCGTCCAGCGCAAACGCAACCACCGGCAGTTTCAAATTGTTGCTCAGCCGGCGGAAACCTGCCGCATGAAAAACTCCGAGTTCGCCGGTTTTACTTCGCGTGCCTTCCGGAAAAAGGACCGCAATCCATTTATTCTGCAGTACACGATCGGAAAATTCATCCAGCGTACGCATCATTTGTGTCGGACCGCCTTTTCTATCAATGATACAATGCCCGTCGGTTTTCAGCATAACGGAAACAAGCGGCACATGACCGCCGAGTGCTCTTTTAGAAATAAACCGCACCGGTATACCGGGCATATCGCGAAAATACGCAAAAAAGACGACAATATCCAAAAGACTTTGGTGATTGCACACAACAAAAAAATGTTCGGGTAGCTTTTTTTTGATGGAGTAATCCGGTTCAAATTTAAAATCTGCGTACAACTTCAAGCAGGCAAAAATCAATCGCGGCGCGTTCAAACAAATTTTTTTATTTATGTATAAACACCATTCTTTATGTATCACATACGATATAGAATTAAGAATTGCGTATCGCAGTAAAACAACACTGCTGCAAATAATAGCCAATAATGCACCCATTTTCTTTCCTCTGTTGCTCAGTTTGTTATTATAAATATTTTTTCAATGTACATCAAGGGGCAATCAATAAAAAGTGCAGATACCCGTTATCACTTGTTATGCAAACCGCGTTCGTATCTGCACTCATGCACATGCTGAAACGTACAGGCGGCGTCCGCAAAATCAAAGCGTTCGAGGGCAGCGGCTTCATGCGGACACTGCCACATAATCAAAGCGTTTTCCGGCACTTGTGCTGCGATGCTTTTGAATGCGCCGCGCGGACAAGCCGCCGTAAAAAGCGGACGCTCTCGCCGTTCCGTTTTGAAACGAATTGTTTTTTCTAACGTTTCAAAATATCGCACGCGCTCCGTTAAATTCGTTATATAGGGACTGTAAAATCTCAGCAAAAAAAGCTCAAGTGCGGTTGCATCGGAATAAGCGGCGATTTTTTCCAAAACGGAATCAATGTATGCCAAATCGTTGTACGCTTTTTTGTATGCAGCTTCATCAAAGTCAGTGTCGGCAATATCGCGCAAAGCGGATTTCAGTTCCGCCTCCCGTTGTGCCGTTTGAAACGAAGTCGCGTTAAAACGTATGCACGGTTTTTCCGTACGGGCGGAAAATTCGGTAAAAAGCCGTTCACACGCATTACTGAAAAGGTAGGCTTTTGCGGAAAAAAGAATCGGGCATTTATCCGTTTTCAAATAGGTGAGCGTGCTGGTAATACAATCGCAAAAGCCTCCATTGCGAAGTTCTGCGCTCGTAAACTGAAAAATTTCCGTATCAATGTCTTCAAGTGGAACCGCTACCAAACCGTAACCGTACAAAACCGCAAGCGGAATGTTCTCTCCGAAATAAGCGACGACGTTGTTGTGTTCCATAAAGTGCATGCTACATTCGACGAAAGCATTTCGGCGGGAGTTCAGCAAAAATTCCGTATCGATTGCTTGTTCCATAGAGTAGTATCGCCCCGATAACTCAAGCCTATCGAAACATGTTTTTCCAAATCCGTACCGGATTGATTCCGAAGCGGATCACCAAGTATAAAAAAGCCCAGAGTAGTCCTGATAGGTGAATTGAATGAGCGACATTGTCATGAACAAAAAATGCCGAGTAGAGCTCCGTTATCGCATAGATAATAATCAACAGCGGGGCGGGAATCGGTATAATTCCCCAAATATAAATTATTGCGGAAGGAAACAAGGCTGCAAACACCAACATTATCGAAAACACCGTACCGGACGCACCGATTGCAACGACGACCGCACCTGTTTTTATAAACAAATAGTAGTAAATAAAAAGCCCCGCAACACCGCACAATGTCCCGCATAAAAGATAAAAAAGTAAAAACTCTTTTGTGCCGATTTTTCGCTCAAGCGGAATACCGAAAAAAAAGATCGCAAGCATATTAAACGCAACATGCCAAATATCCGCATGCAAAAACTGATAA
>CALDWC010000052.1 GCA_937923945.1 uncultured Treponema sp. | reverse complement strand
ACTCATTTATATTTTTTTGTCATGTAAAAAATGGTAATTAATCAGTGTTTCCTTAGGCAAAAGAGAATGTGCAAAATGCGACAAGGCGGCGTTTTGTGCGCCGTGTATGGTACGGAATGCAAACGAAAGCAAAACCGGCGACCCGCTTGAAATCAACCGCCACTTTTGCTCCGTCGCCAAAAAGAATAAAGACATAGTACTCGAGTGGAGGGAACAGGCATGAGGCGAGAGGCAATAGGTAAGAGGTGTGAGGCGGTAGGCAGCAAAGCGGAATGTTTTACCGCTTCTTCATGGACAATCCGGCGTGTTCTTTTCACGGCGCGAATATTTTGGTATAATAAGGTGAGAAGATTTAAAACGCCGGCAGAGTTTTTATGTCCACTATGTTGCACTTCAAAATTGAATGAGCGTTAGAATGCAAAATGGGCAAAGTGGTAAACATCATCAGCCGCATGTGCATGCGATTTTCAGTGAATGTGAAGCGGTTGTTGCTTTGGATGGAACCGTACTTGAAGGCAGTTTACCAAAATCAAAAATGAAAATGCTTGAAGAATTGCAAAACTTAAAACCTTATTTCCTTCAACAACGCTGATGTTTTTTAATTCACCGGAACCAATGCAAAGCATTGTCACTTCCATAAGCTACTCTGAAGTCAAATCATTTATTACTTGAATCTTTTTCTCATGATTTGCTATCCATTTATTGATAGTATATCAATATTAACAGCAACTTTACGTTCAGGTGGAGCAGCATCAGGAGCAGAACCACAGACAAGTGAAAATGTTGCGTAAACTAAAAAAACAAAACTATCGATATGATAAGTCGACTCTTTCGCTTTTTGCTAGAATTCATCTTCATAATGAAAAAAGTCATGTTAGTATGAAAAAAATAAGGTCAAGTGGTTTTTAGTAATTTTATTTTTTGTACACAGAAAAGATATCCGGTATCACACTATTTATCAAAAAAGATTTTTACGGCAAGATAAAAAACAAAAAAAACAAAAAAAGACTTGACATTTTTTGTTATTTTTGTATACTTACTAATTATGCCGTTGTAGCTCAGTCGGTAGAGCAAAGGACTGAAAATCCTTGTGTCGACAGTTCGATCCTGTCCGACGGCATTTTGAAAAGCGGACAGAGTTCCGCTTTTTCTTTTTAAAGAGGCAACCTCATTATGAAAGACGCAGAAGCGATTAGAAACGAAGTCGATGATTTTTACCGTAACGTTGAAGCCGGCAAAGTGAATGTTGCGGTTTCGGCTGATCGGCTCTACGATTCACTCGGCTATGATAAAGCCCTGACTGCGCAGCTGCCCGAGGAAGTGCAGCTCGGGCTTTCTTGCGGTAACCCGCTCGAAAGTTTGTATATCGAGGACGGCGAATCGCTTTTGGATTTGGGATGCGGCGTTGGTATGGATGTTTTTATGGCGCGTCTCAAGTTTCCGCATGCGGGAACTATTTATGGACTTGATAAACTGCCGGAGATGCTTGCCCGTGCCGAAAAGGTTTTGCAAAAAAAAGGGTTCAAAAATATTGTGTTTAAACAGGGGACGCTGACGGAAATGCCTTTTCCCGATAATGCAATCAATAAAGTTATCAGCAACTGCGTAATCAACCTTGAGCCGGATAAACAGACGGTGTACCGTGAGCTGCACCGTATTTTATCGCCGCGCGGCATGTTTTTTATTTCCGACATCACGTTAAAACAGCCGCTTTCCGCGGAGCTGCAGCGTGCCGAAAATCTGTACGGTACGTGAGTGGGCGGCGCGCTTCAGGTGGAAGCGGTACAGGAAATTATCCGCACTGCGGGCTTTTCCCGCTTGCATACGGTCGTCGACGAAGTAACGGACGCGTATGCGCTAAAGTGGGGATACGGACTTTCCATCAAAAAATATATTCAACGAACGCTTTTCGTCGGCACGAAAGAATAGTGATACCTTCTAAAAACGGATGTTTTTAGCGCATTCCTGTTTTATTCACCGGTTGCGTTATCGCCGCCGGAGGAAGTTTCATTTAATGCAAGGGTATCAACGAGTCGCGCTTGAAAAATCCGCATGAGGTTTTTTATTTTTTTCGGCGGCTCATCTGAACTGATACGATTTTCTACCTGCGGTTTTACCAGCACAACTTCCAAGGTTAAACCGCGTTCGCCAAAATATTTTTCACAGGTTTCCAGCACAAGCGAGCGATTTTTTTCTATTGTTATTTTTTGAAAACTCTTGTCGATTTTCAAAATAAGTGCATTTTCGTTTCGCTCCCACGCTTGTGTTTCGCTGAGTGCGTGGGCGAGGAGAGCCGCACTTTGGCTCAACTCGCCAATGACATTCGTTTTCAATTCGGATAAAGAATGAACGCGGACAGTTTCGGGTTCAAGGTCAGCTGTCTTCGTCGCGGCAGGTTTACCAAGCGGCTGTACCGCGTGTTCCGCCGATTTTGAAGATTCCGCATCGTTATTTCCTTGAACGGGTGACGGTGTCGTAAAACTGTCCGCCGTATCAAAAGGGTCGGCAACTCCTTCATAGGTTTCAAGCGGCGGCTCATCATACGAAACGGCGCGAACCGGTGCGGCGTTTTCCGGTTGCGGCGCGGGCGAGATATTTGCACTTTGTTGCAGCTGTGCAGCGCCTTCGTTTTTTTCGACCGTCGTTTGTGCAGCAACAGACTGCCCGTCTTTCGCCGCATTTACGTGAGTCACTGCCGCCCCGTTCAAATCAATGAGACTTTCAGGACTCGCCTTTCCGGTGAGAACCAATTTTAACTGATCGTATGCCCGTTTTAACTCGTTGGGGGGCACATAATCAGAAAGCCACGCAAGCCGTGAAACGGCGAGTTCCACCTCAAACACCGGATTTACCGAAAAATTTATATCTTTAAAAAGCTTTAAAGTAATTGCCAGCGCTTGCTCAATTTGGGTTGATTGCCAATTCTGGAGTACATCAACGGAAAAGCGGGAAGCTCGTTGTCCGAGAACGCTTTCTTTCGTGATGCCGTGTTTTACCAACAATAGGCTGCGGAAATATTTTGCACAGTCAATCGTAAACTGCTCAACGGAAATGCCGTTGTTCAAACACTCATGCAAAATACTCAACGCTTCGTTTGCATTTTTATGAACGCAGGCGGTTACCATATCGTTAATCGCATCAATGCCGGTTAAACCTAATTTGTCCTGTATCTTTTCCAACGTGATGTGATCGCCTGAAAACGCGGCAACCTGATCGAAAAGCGTATAACTGTCACGAACGCTTCCCGTTCCTTCGCGGGCAATCCAATAGAGCGCTTCGTCATCCGCTTGGATACCCAGTTCAGCCGCCGCTGCTGCGAGCGCATCGTGAAGCGTTTGAATATCCACGAGCCTGAAATTAAATTGCTGACAGCGGCTCTTGATAGTTGCAGGAACTTTGTGCAATTCCGTCGTCGCAAAAATAAACACCACATAGGGCGGCGGTTCTTCAATAGTTTTCAGCAACGCGTTAAACGCATTAGTTGAAAGCATATGCACTTCGTCAATAATATATACTTTATAACGGCTTGAGTTGGGCGGAAAGAGAATTTCATCTTTAAGTTTTCGCACATCATCAACGCCGGTGTTGGAAGCCCCGTCTATTTCGATAACATCAAAACTGGAACCTGCGGTGATATGGGTACACGAATCACACACACCGCAGGGTACCGCGGTCGGTCCTTTTTCACAGTTGATTGCCTTTGCCAAAATTCGCGCCGTACTCGTTTTGCCGCAACCGCGCGGTCCCGAAAACAAATACGCATTCGCAATTTTTCCGGCTTCAATCGATTTTTTGAGCGTCGCGCTCACAAACTCCTGACCTAACAGTTCATCAAAAGTTTGCGGACGCCGTCTGGTAGCAGTAACTTGATACATAATTTTATTATACAAAAATGGGGATAAAAAGCAATGTATTCAAAATACAATCATGAAATCAATTTGCGTAAAGGAGACACTGAATTTAAAAGATACCTAAATCGCTTCGCTTGCATATTTTTTTTAAATGTGATACATTACTTTTACCGGGGTGCGATACGCTGAGATAATACCCGCTAACCTGATCCGGATAATACCGGCGGAGGAAGTTTTATGAAAAAAAATTTTTTATTTTGTATGTTGGTTTTGTCGTGTACATTTTCGTTTGCACTCGGTACAAGCGAAAACAGCGGCAATGTTGTTACGGTATATGCGTATGACTCGTTTACCGCCGAGTGGGGACCGGGACCGGAACTCAAAAAAAAGTTCGAAACGGCAACCGGCTACGAGTTGCAATTCGTAACCTTTGAAGATGCGCCCGCCGTGTTAACGCAAGCGGCGCTTGAAGGCAAAAACTGCAAAGCGGATGTACTGGTCGGTATCGATAACTTTACCGTATATCAGGCAAAAGACGCGGATGTACTAAAACCGTACAAGGCGAAAAACCTTTCACGCATTGCGCAAAAAGCGCTGCTCTTTGACGATTCGCATTTGCTGACTCCCTACGACTACGGTTATTTTGCCTTTATGTTCGACACCGCCGCGAAAACGCAAGCGCCGAAATCACTTGCCGAACTGTGCGATGCACGGTTTAAAAAGTCAATCGTCATCATGGATCCGCGCACCAGCTCAGTCGGGCTTGGGCTTTTAATGTGGACACGCGCCGTATACGGAGAAGCCTATCTCGACTTTTGGAAAAAGCTGAAACCGTCAATCCTTTCAATGACGGAAGGCTGGTCGGCAGGCTACGGACTTTTTACCAACGGTGAAGCTCCGCTCGCATTGAGTTACAGCTCCAGTGAAGCTTACCATGTCCGGTACGACAACACCGAGCGCTACAAAGCCCTGCTTTTCAACGAAGGACACATTGCCCAAATCGAATGCCTCGGTCTTGCAAAATACGCCCCGAACGAAGCCGGCGCAAAAGCCTTTATCGAATTTATGCTTTCGGAAGAAGCGCAGGCGGTTTTGCCGGAAACGCAATGGATGTATCCGGTGGCCCTCGACGCTCCCCTCCCCGCATCCTACGCTGCGATTGGAACGCCGCTCAAAGTTTTAAACGTTTCGGAAAATCCGCAAAAGCTCATTGATGCAGTGATTGAAGTTTTAAAATAAAAATCACCGCATGTTGATACCCGGTCAATGCGGAATCGCTCACCGTTGCGCGTGAGTAAAATACGCCGCATTGCCTTCGTGTGTCTCCCGCAAGTGAAAAAACTATGAAACGGTTATTTGACAAACGCATCTCAGCACATCAAATTATTTTTTTTGTCGCGCTGTTTTCGGTTTTTTCACTTGCTGCTTTTGTGCTTGTTTTCCCGCTCGCGCAAGTACTCCGAAATGTTTTTTCACAAGCACCCGATACCGTATCGGCGTTACCGGCTCGGCTATGGAATATTACTGTATTTACCGTTGTGCAAGCCTTGCTTTCAAGTACGGGTGCAACGCTACTCGGTTTTGCGCTCGCGTATTTTTGCACCCAAAAAAACTTTACCGGCAGAAAATTCTTACTGTCGCTTGCAGCAATTCCCGTTTCGGTGCCGCCGTTGATTATTTCACTTTCCTACGTGCTTTTTTTCGGCAAAGCCGGTGTCCTCAATTCGCTCGTGCGTGTGTTTCACCCAAACGCTCGTGGCGTCGGCACAAACTTTTTGTATTCGCTTTTTGCGGTTATTTTAATTCATAGTTTTTACAACTTTCCGATTGCGCTAAAAACAATCACCGGCGTTTGGGAAAATATTGATGCCGACTTGGAACACGCCGCCGCACTTTTGTCAAATCGTCGCGGCTATATTTTCCGAAAAATCGTGTTACCTGAAATTTTTTCTGCAATCCTTTCATCTTTTTTGCTGATTTTTATTTACTGTTTTTTTTCGTTCTTTATCATTTTAATGTTCGGCGGACTCGGTTTGAGTACGCTCGAAGTGGAACTTTACCAAGTGTTTCGCTCAAGCACGCAGCTGATTGATAGCGCAAAAATTGCTTTGCTCGAAAGCGGCATTGCCGCACTCTTTGTTGCGGCGTACATTGTTTCAAAGTTAAAAACGTACAAAAATGCGCTTGAAACGCAAAAGCATATTCCGCGCACCGCGATGACCGCAATTGAACGGGGGGTGTTTATCGTTTTACTAACCGCCGTTCTATTATTTTTAATTTTACCGCTCGCCTCCATTTTTTTTAAATCGATTTTTGCATTGCAGATTACTGAAACGACGGGAAATTTTTTTTCCCGCTTACGGCAATTTTTTGCGATAAACGCTTCCGGCTGGAAAATTATAATGCGGACGAGTTTTTTCCGCTCAGTTTGGAACACGATAATGGTCGGGATGGTAACGGCAAGTTTTTCGGTGTTAACGGCGCTCTTCGTTGTGTATTTTGAATTTCGTGCAGTGCTTCAAAACAAAGCCGGCATTGTTTTAAAAGTACTTCCCTTTATGCCGCTCGTAGTTTCCCCGATTGTGCTTGGCTTTGCACTTCGGATTACGTTTATCAACACGCGCGGTTTCGGAATGCTCTTGCTGAGTGCGGCACAAGCGTCAACAGCGTGGACGATTGCCTATACGCAAATCGCAGCACGTTTCGTACAAATACCGAAATCGCAATTACAGGCGGGCTGTTTACTTTCCGTCCATTCGTTCGATGCGTTTTACCGCACGGTACTCCCGCAGTTGACAAAAAGCCTCAAATCCGCTTTTGCATTTTGTTTTGCAATCAGCGCCGGAGACGCGTCATTACCGCTGATGCTGAAACTACCGAATTTTGAAAATATTAGTTTGATGATCTTCCGTCTCGCCGGTTCGTACCGCTTTAACGAAAGTGCCGTCGCTGCGTTGGTGCTCATTGTGCTGGTGTGCTTCGGCTTTTTGTTGAGTGAAATAGATTTTGCAAAAATAAAGGAACAACCATGAATACGACTTATTTTGCTGTTGAAAATGTAACAAAAACATTCGGAGACAAAATTATCACCGCCGATTTTACGTTGGGTAAAGGGGAAGCACTTTCACTCGTCGGACCTTCCGGCTGCGGAAAAAGCACCATCCTTTCGATGATTGCGGGACTGCTCAAACCGGATAGCGGGCGGATTATTTTGGACGGTACCGACATCACCGCGAAAAGTCCATATCAGCGGAATGTCGGCATGGTGTTTCAAAACTACGCCCTTTTTCCGCATTTGAATGTTTTTGAAAATATTGCGTTCGGGCTGCGTTCATTAAAAATGAACAATGCGGATATAAAACACGAAGTCAACAACTGGCTTGAAAAATTTTCGATTACACCGCTCCAAAAACGGTCGGTACAAAATTTGTCCGGCGGTGAAAAACAGCGCGTTGCGCTCGCCCGTACGCTTATCACGGGACCGAAAGTGATTTTGTTCGATGAGCCGCTTTCCGCCCTCGATGCGGATTTACGTCAACAGTTGAAAGTTGAATTAAAAACGACACAAAAACGGGAAGGCTATTGTGCCGTGTATGTAACGCACGATACGGAAGAAGCGCAATATTTGGCGGATAGAACGCTCCGCTTAAAATAAAGCAACCGTCAGGTAAATTTCAAATATTTAGAAGATTATCCAAAATCATTTTCTCGAAAATGTAACCTTTTTACCGGGCTGTGGTTGTTTTGTCGTATGTTTAATATATCTCCTTATAAAATATAACATACCTCCTTATGCATTGCAGGGGGTCTTTTCCTCCTTTTGATCACCCTGTCTTCATGCATCGCAAGCTCCCGTCCATGGAGCTTGTGTCTTTTTTAAAGCCGATCGCGTATTTCTTTTTTACCGCATGCTTTTTAACTCATCTTGCACAGAAAATTTTTTTCGAGTATACTGCAACAATGCAGCAACAAAAAAATGCACTCGTTATTTTGGGAGCGACCGCAACGGGAAAAACGGCTTTAGCGGTTGCCTGCGCAAAAAAATTTTCAGGTGAGATTATTTCGGCGGATTCCCGCCAGGTATACCGAGAACTGACGATCGGTTCCGGTAAAGATTTAACGGAATACACCGGAGTTCCCTACCACCTCATCGACATCTGCGATTTGCACACCGAATATAATGTATTTAATTTTCAGCGTGATTGCGTTACCGCCTTTGATAAAATCGTACGGAAAAAAAAGCTCCCGATTATCGCAGGCGGAACCGGTCTATACTTAAACTCAATTTTGCAACAGTATGCACTGTTGGAAGTTCCCGTCAATCCGGCTTTGCGTTCAACCTTGGAAACGAAACCGCTTGAAGAATTGGAAGCAATCCTAAAAAGTTTAAACCCAAAGCTGCACAACACAACCGACTTGGAAGACCGGCAGCGGGCAATCAGGGCGATTGAAATTGCGCAGTTTAAAATCGCCCATGCTCAAAAGACGGACGATAGGCAAACCGAAGCGCCAACACCGATTACGCCGCTCGTTTTCAAAATTACGTTCGATCGGAGTGTTTTACGAAAACGAATCCGCAACCGACTTGAAACGCGACTTGATGAAGGGTTAATCGATGAAGTGCGAAATTGTGTGCAGCAGTACGGTGAACAGAGAATTCTGAAACTCGGACTGGAATATAAATACACGACACTTTTTCTCAAAGGCGAATATACGTATGAGGAATACGTTGAAAAACTTTTTACAGCGATTTGTCAATTTGCAAAACGCCAGGAAACTTGGTTCCACAAAATGGAACGGGAGGGATTCGCAATGATTCCACTTGACGGTACCGACAAAGAGCAAATGTTACGTACAATCGAAAAATATAAAAATACCGAATTATGAGAGCGATAAAGATATTTAAACTTGTAGGATGAGGAAAAGCGCTTTAAAATGAAAAAGCTTTCTTTAGGAAACGTTTACCTTACATAAGGAGAATAAAAAAGCAAGGAAAACAATTCTAAAGAAAGCTATAACCGCGGTTAAAATTAAACTTTTTTTGTAAGATAACCGCTTTTTAAACAACGAGTGCAAATTCTAACACTCATAACAGTTCCACCAATTTCCGCCTTCATCTTTAAAAGGTTCGGTTTCCAAACCCTTTTCGTATGGTGTTTTGATTTACTCACGGTGTGACCGGTTGAAGTCCCTTTGCCACAAATATCACAAACTCTTGCCATATTCCTACCCACCTACTCCCCCGCGCGGATTCGAACCACGGACCCAGTGGTTAACAGCCACTTGCTCTGCCTGCTGAGCTACAGGGGAAAATATTTGTTAAGGCTTTGCCTCAATGATTTTATTATTATACTTTTTTATAAAGTTTTGTCAATAGCAAAAACAAACTTTTTTGTTTTTTTAGCTCGTTTTTTTTAACTTCGCCGCTAGACAATAAAAACGAAAGAATTATAATAGAAAGAGCGGACATCAATAAATTGGTGTTCTCACCGGAGAAATCGAACAATGATTCAATACGTTTTTTCTTTCTTTTCAAGCTTAAATAGAAATGCGCATCCGGGTGATATTGCTCACGGAGTTGCACTGGGCTTGATGTTGGCAATTTTACCGAAAAATAATTTATTGTGGCCGGCTTTATTTGCGTTCAGCATTTTTGTGCGGATGAATAAAGGCGCGTTTTTTCTTTCCTTTATATTCTTTGGATTTATTACACCGTTTTGGGACGTGACGATTGAACGGCTGGGTTTTTGTGCTTTGTCCCAACCGAACATGCAATCGATATATACCACGTTGGATAAAATACCCTTTGTCGGTTTAACAAAATTTTATAACACGATGGTTGCAGGCGGTCTTTTGTTGGGGCTTATCCTCTATGTGCCGGTATACATCGCCGTGCGGTTATTGGTACGGTTGTATCGAACAAAACTCCAACCGAAATTTGCATCGTTCGAAGATAGCAAGGCATCCGGCTTTTTAAGTAAAATTCCACTTTTACGACATCTTGGTAAAATTCAAGAGGTAAAGGATCTGTTAGATAAATGAGCGACTTCAACAATGATTCAAAAACACCCGATGATGTATTAAAAACTGAAACTCCGAAAGTTTCCGATGCCGAACTTGCCGATATGATTGAATCGGTTAAGGCGGACGAATCCCTGCAATCGATTGACAATGCGATTTCCGGTGAAGACGCGGATTTTGAAGCGGAAACCAAAGCGGAGAAAAAACCGCCGAAACTGAATAAGTTTTGGACGCGAAAATTCAGCGAAGCGCAGTTTACGCGTAAAATCTTAAAACACATTTTTATTCCGGTTGATAAAGAATTTGTAAAAAATCATTTCGTTAAAAAAACGGAAGAAAAAAACGGTAAAACAAAAACGTTTTTTGTGCTTGTTCCGCAAAAGACACTGAACCGCAATGAAGTGCTCAAACTGAACCGGATTGCGCGCGACATAAAAAAACAGCACGGACGGATTAATCTCATACCGCTTGTAGCCGCCTGCGTCGCTGTGATAGTGGTTATGCTATTTGCGTATCTTTTTCGAAACACTATTTCACGCAAAATGGTAGTATCCGCCTCCGAAGCGGCATTCGAAGCAAAGTGTGATATCGGGTATATCAGCTTCGACCTTTTTAATACGCACTTTCAAATAAAAAATTATGCGGTCGCAAACAAAAATGCGCCGATGAAAAATTTATTTGAAATCCAAGACATTGATATACACTTTAATTTGCTTGAACTTTCACGGGGAAAATTCGTGTGTGAAAATATTGCTGTTGACGGCATCACCTGGAACACGGATCGAAAAACGTCCGGCGCATTGCCGAAAAAAGCAAAAGCCGCCAAAAAGAAAAAAGATGAAAACTCGCTTTTGAATAATAATCCCGTGACAAAAATGATTAATGACGAGCTTGAGCAAATTAAAAAAGGAGTGTCGGTTTCAAGCGGATTGGAAGCGGTGCGCGAACAAATCGATCCGCAGCTGATTTTGCAGCGTGAACTGCATGCCTTTCAAAGTCCGAAAATAAAAGATGAAATTATGGAATTCGCTCCGGTGTTCATTGATTCATGGAAAGCACAAGTTTTCCAAACCGAAGCCGAGGTTCAAGATCTCGTTACAAAGGGACAAAATTTTGCAACGATCAATTTTCAGGAAATTGATTCACCGGAAGAAATAAAAGACCTTATCGTACAAATTATTGACTTGACGGAAGCTTCCAAAAAGAATATTGAATCGGTAAAAGCCCTTTCAACGAAGATTCAAGACGATGCAAAAAAAATTGAAGCGCTCGGAAAAGATATTGAAACCTACATAAAAGCGGATATTGCTCATGTGCACGATGTCGCCGCAAAAATCAAAGACATCCAAGCGAAAGGCGCAAGCGGCTTTGTTTCCGATCTTTTTCGCGTCTTTTATTTACAAACGCTTGGAACTTATTATCCGCGGTTAATGGAACTGCTCGCGATGGCGAATCAAGCGCAAAAGTCGCCGAAAAAAGAAAAGGCTCCCACCCTTGCCGATAAATCAAAAGCGATGGAACGGCTTGAAGGGCATAATTTCCTTTTTTCGGATCACAGCGCGCCGACCTTGCTTTTTCGGAATGTGCAACTTTCAACGCATTCGCCCGACAAAAATTTTACGCTCGCCGGCGATGTCCAAAACATCACAAATGATGCCGACCGCTTGAATAAGCCGATTCTTTTTTCCGTTTCTTCAACGCAAAAACAATTTGCCGAAACGGTCAAAGGCGCGGTCGATTTGCGAACCGCCTCGAAGTCACTCGTTGATCTTGCGGGAGATTTTTCCGGCTTGCAGCTCGATCTTGATTCGAACATTGTCGGTTTGCCGAAACTTGCGGGAGCGTTTGAAACATCCGCCGTTATTGCAATCGGAAAAAACAACAATGTACGGATTACCACGAGCGGTGCCGTCAACAATGCGAAACTCACGCTTGACGCGTTTGAGCCTGAACTGCTCAGCCGCATTTACGGAGAAGTACTCGCTCGCATTCATACGGTGGATATTACCACGGAGTTTTTTAAAACGCCCGATCAGTTTCCGCAACTGAAAGTTTCGAGTAGCATTGACGAACAAATTTCAGCGTCAGTGCAGGAGCAGCTCCGTATCGAAGTTGCCCGCGTGCGTGAACTGGTGATTGCCGAAGGGAAAAAATATTTGGAGCAAGTGCGTGCAGAATGTTTGCCGCAGCTTCAGCACAGCGATGAAATTATTACTATGGTAAAGCTGGCGGTTACCGACAGCGCATCTTTTGAAAAAATGTTGCAAAAAAAGCTCAAAGAAGCGGAGATGCGACTGAAACAGCTTGCAACCGAAAAAATAAACGATGCGGCAAATCAAATTAAGGATAAAGTTGAAGATAAAATCAAGGACGTAATTAAACTGCCGTTCGGACATTAAAGCATTGAGGAATTATCTCTAAAAGCGGCAATTTTGAAAAACGCTGATTAAAGGCTTGATGCCGTTTAACAGCATACTTTGCAAAGCAAAGTATCTCCTTCATTGTTTCTCAATGTTCAGTATAATAAGGTAGAATTCTGGACGTTTAACTTCGCCGCTGAAATAGCGCGGCTCGTTAAACTGACGAGTTTTGAAAAACTTGGCAGTGTTGTGTTTTTCAAAACATCGCTTATTATACCGCCGTTTCTCGTTTTCTCGAAACGACGAAAATTCAGCTCTTTCGTGAACTGATGTTCACTCATTCGCTGAATTTTAAGGAACATTTGCGAAACAATAGATTTTAAAGGTGGGCACTGATTAATTCTCGATTGAATTAATCAGTACCGCCCTAAGTATAAGGCAAAAAATATTTTTTTATATCAAATTGAGAAAAAAAGTTTTGTTTTTACTATAATAAGGAAATCCAGGGAAACATTGATTAAAGGCTTGACGCCGTTTACCGGCAACTTTGCAGGACCATTTGCAAAACAATGATTTTAAAGGTGGGCACTGAAAGGTAGTTTCTAAAAGAGTAACCGAATTTTTAAAAGATGCCATCAATTCTCAATTGAATTAATCAGTGTCTCCTTATAAAGAAATAAACATGCATTATCTTGCAATTTTTTCCGTACTGCGGTACTATAAATACAATAGGTGTAATTATTTTATGAAGCGTATATTTAAACAATTGTTATTTATAAAAATTTTTCTTTTTACCTTACTACCGCTTTGCGTTATCTTTTTTATCTGTGTTATTTTTTCGTATTTTTCATATACCGATGTTTTTGTTAAAACAACGGAAAAACAATTAGGATTAAAAGTTGACAACATCGAAAGTTTTGTATCGAATTATATTGAAACACGTCACACCGTTTTGGAAGGATTAGCTTATGCCTTTTCCACAATGCCAATGCCGATACCGCAAACAAGCGAAGACGAATTTGTTACTATGCTCAAAGTTTTAAACAATAAACACGAAGTTTTGGATACTTGCTATGCAGGATTTGCAAACGGAAGGCACCTCGATTCATCGTGGGTGCAAACGCCCGACTATGATCCGCGGACACGCGACTGGTACAAGGGAGCCGCTTCAAAGCGCGGATTCCATACCACGGAAATTTACGTTGATGCAAATACCGGAAACCTTATGATCAGTGCATCATTTCCTATCATAAAAGACAATCAAGTTGCGGCGGTTATCGCGACTAACCTTTCGCTCAAACCGATTTCAAAGATGGTGCAGCAAGCGATGGAAAACGCAGCAAGTAACATTTATGTTTTAACGGATACAGGATATTTTATCGGACATCCCGATTACGGATATGAAGATAATTTTTTTGAAATCAATAACGGATTTTACAAAAGCTTAAAAAATGAGCTGCAAGGAGAGCCGTTATTTTCTAAAATCTTTACGATCCATGGAAAAAAGTCATTTTTCCTTTCACGAAAAATTCCTTCAACCGGTTGGATTGTTTTACTGGAAATGGATTACAACACGGCAATTAAAAGTTTTTCCGATACCAATAAGCGGCTTTTAATTTTTGTAACGATTGCGATTACGCTTGTTTTGCCGGTAGCTGCAATAACTCTCAAGAAAATTACAAAACCGCTCCATCAAACAACGGAAGCATTAAAAGAAATTTCCGAAAAGACTGCCGACCTTACGATCAGTTTGGATGAAAGCGGCGGAGATGAGTTTGCAGCCCTCGCCCACTACTTTAATCAAACGATTGAAAAGATAAAAAACACCATGCTTTCGGTAAAATACAATTCCGGAATGCTTAAAACTTCGGCTGAAACGCTTGCTGACAAAATTGAAGCGGGAACTTCATCGGCAAATCAAATTTCATTGACGGCTAAAAATGTAAAAGAGCAAACGCTGAAACAAGCGAGCAGTGTTGAAGGAGCGGTTGCAACAATCGGACAAATCGGCTCAACAATTGAAAAATTAAACGGAAGCGTTGACAAGCAAAGCGCTACCGTTGAAACCGCTACATCAGCAATTGAAGAACTCGTTGCAAACATTGATGTGGTAACAAAAGTTTTAAAAGAAAACATGAAAAAGATAAATACGTTGCAGGAAACTTCGGAATCGGCAAAAATGACGAGCACGGAAGTATCGAAATTGATCGCTATTGTTAATGAAAGCTCGGAAGGTTTACTTGCCGCCAGTACAATGATTGAAGGCATCGCAAGTCAAACAAACTTACTCGCGATGAACGCCGCTATTGAAGCCGCGCATGCAGGAGACGCCGGACGCGGTTTTGCAGTCGTTGCCGGTGAAATTCGTAAATTGGCGGAAGAGTCGTCGAAGCAAAGTAAATCCATTTCAACCGTTTTGAAAAACTTAAACGAACAAATTAAAAACGTTTCCTCTGCCGTTCATAATTCGGAAGCGTCTTTTAATAAAATTTTTGATCTTGCCAGCAGTATTCGCGGTCATGAAGAGTATGTAGTGCAGGCGATGTCCGAACAGCAAATCGGAAATAAACAAGTACTCGAAACAATTGCCGATGTGAACAACCTAACACATGTAGTAGCTGCCGGTTCCGATGAAATGCGGAGCGGAAGCGTGCAACTTCATACGGAAATGGAACATCTTGCAACGGCGACCGAACTTTTGAAACGTGCAATGAATGATGTAGTTCACGATGTTACTATCATTACGAATGCGTTAACGGAAATTAATAATACGGCAAAAATTAATCACGACAGCGTCAATAGTTTGGACGGAGAAATCGAAAAGTTTACCCTTTAATTCTGCACGGCAGCGTTGATGAGTATTGGTAATTAAATATAAAAAAATGGTTTTTATCTCTAAAAACGAATGTATAAGTCTTGACTGTTTCCGTTTTTTTGCTATATAATAATCAAGAGCGTTATTTCCAGTTTATGGAAAA
>CALDWC010000051.1 GCA_937923945.1 uncultured Treponema sp. | reverse complement strand
CCTATTCGCTTGACTTTAGCGTACTGCACGAACTTCGCAAAAATCTTGCTGCCTTACGCAACAACAAACACGTCAAACTGATTGAAAGGTACTAGGAGTAGGAATGAGGAATGAGGAATTGGGGAATAAGTATTTACTCAGTTGCATGTACTTCTCTTGTATAGGGCATAAAAATAGTATACAATAAAACTAATGTCGGAGAATCGAAAGTATAAAGATAGCGTTTTTACGGATTTATTTGCAAGCGATGAAAAAGCATTGCCGAAGGCTTTGAGTTTATGCAATGCGTTACTGGGAACGGTTAATTTCGGCACGAGTTACCGTGCCTCATTAGCCGGTCGAGTTTTGAAAAACTTCGTAACAAGTTTGTTTTTCAAAACGTCGCTTTTTATAGTGCCGTTTCTCACTATGTTGCGAAACGGCGGAATTGAACAATTTTCGGAAATTGATATTTCCTCAATTGTCCAATTTTAAAGAACGAATTTTAGCGATGTGCATATGTTGAAAAATGTAACATTGGAAAATGTTATGTATGCTGCCGTAAAAAATGATATTGCCTATGTAATCGGCGATAAGTTGATTGTGTTATTGGAGCATCAGTCGACGATAAATCAAAATATGCCGTTGCGCTGTTTACTCTATATTGCCCGTGAATACGAAAAAATTTTGGACGCGAAACAACGCTATGCACGGCTTTTACAAAAAATCCCGACGCCTGAATTTTTTGTTTTATACAACGGGACTGAAGACTATCCGCTCAAAACGCAGCTGAAACTTTCCGATGCATTTGAAGTTGAGGGGCGGTCATCACAGTTGGAACTTATCGTAACGGTGTTCAATATCAATGCCGATAAAAATTGCGAATTACTCAACGAGTGTAAGTACTTAAAAGAATACAGTGTATTTATCGAAACGGTGAGAAAGTATTTAGCTGCAGATAAAGAAAACGGATTTACCAAAGCAATAAAAGACTGCATCGGTAAGGGCATCTTAAAAGAATATTTAACGCGAAAATCGCGGGAGGTAATGAATATGCTAGTATGTGATTATGATTATGCAACGGATATGGCAGTGCAAGTGGAAGAAGCACGAGAACAAGGCATCGAGAAAGGAGCCTATCAAAACAAGCTCGAAACTGCGAAAGCTTTTAAAGCAATGGGTATACCTCTTGCACAAATTGCAAAGGGCACTGGTCTTTCGATAGAAGAAATCGAAAAGTTGTAGGAGCTTGTTTATGGGCTTTTTGGAATGTGAGTATGATTATAAAATGGATGTAGCGGTGCAAGTGGAAGAGGCACGGCAACAAGCGCTGGAACAAGGTATCAAGAAAGGTATCGAACAAGGCATCGAGAAAGGTGCCTATCAAAACAAGCTCGAAACTGCTCGTTTAATGAAACAGCATGGATATAAAAAAACTGAAATTAGTTTAATGACGGGTTTAAGTTTGGAAGAAATCGAAAAGTTGTAGAACATAAGTATGGGAATCAAATTAAGTATTTTAGCGCACCAAACGGAATGTTTGAAGCGGATTTCAAAAGTATTTGAAGGTGTCAATCTCACCGTAAGCGATGATGTTTTTTCAAATCCGCTGTTTGACGCACACGACAAAACATTGCAAAAGAACATTAAAGAAATACAAAGCAATTGTGAAGGCACGGCTATTCCTGAAAATCTTCGCACTCGTGTAGAAGATAATTTCGGGATTGATATCCGCATGGAAACGGGTACCGGCAAAACCTATTGTTATACAAGGCTTATGTATGAGCTTAACAAGCAGTGCGGTTTTCATAAGTTTATTATTTTGGTGCCGACAACGCCGATTAAAGAAGGCACGAAAAGTTTTATTGAAGCCGATTATGCGAAAACTCATTTTGCGGATCTGTATCCCGACAAGCGGATTTCGCTTTCCGTGTTGAATGCACAAAAAACGAAGAACGGCAGAAAAATGTTCCCGCAAGCTATTTCCGATTTTGCTCGAGGAACGCGATTGGAAAAAGGGAGAATCAGTGTGTTGCTCATGTCAAGCGGCATGCTCTTATCGAAGGCGACGATGGACAATGAATATGATCAAACGCTTTTCGGTACTTTTTCAAACCCTTACGACACGCTCAAAGCAACTCGCCCGATGGTGATTATTGACGAGCCGCACAAGTTTAAAAGAGAGAACACCGCCTACAAGCGACTGATTGAAAGAATAAAGCCCTTGTGCGTTATCCGTTTCGGAGCAACGTTCCCGACGCTGCAAAAATCGGATATAAAAGATTACAACAATCTGATTTTTAATTTAGGCGCTTGCGAAGCGTTTAACAATAATCTTGTCAAAGGCGTTGCAACGCAAATGATTTTAGAGGAAAGTTTGAACGAAACAAAAGTAAAACTGATGGACATTATCGCAACGCCGAAGTCCTGTGTGTTCCGAAATGAAAAAACCGCTCAGAGTTTTACGCTTTCCGTTGGCGATTTACTTTCTACCGTTGACAATAACTTCGGCAGTATTTCAATTACGGCAATCGGAAAGACTGACAATGAAGACATTAAAAAAGGCGTTACGCTTTCGAACGGGCAAATCATCGTTAAAGGCTATCAGCTTTACGCCGGGATTTACGGTAGCACGTATCAAGAGCTGATGATAAAGCAGGCGGTAAAAAATCATATTGAGCGGGAGCGGGAAAACTTTTTAAGAGAACGGAAAATCAAAACGCTTTCCTTATTTTTTATCGATTCCATTGATTCGTATCGGGGCGAAGACGGCACGGACGGGGTTTTGCGAAAAAGTTTTCAAAATATCTTAAAAGAAAATTTGGAAGCGGAACTGAAAGACTTTAAAGATAAAAATTCAAAAGCGGAAAAAGAATATGTACGTTTTCTTGAAAGCTCTTTACAAAATATTGCTGCAACGAACGGCGGTTATTTTGCCGAAGATAATGCAACGAGCGATGAAGCTATCCAAAAAGAAGTCGACCAAATTTTGCGCGACAAGCAAAGTCTTCTTTCGTTCAAAGACGAAAACGGAAATTGGAACACAAGGCGTTTTATTTTTTCAAAGTGGACGCTCCGCGAAGGTTGGGACAATCCGAATGTGTTTCAAATTTGCAAGCTCCGTTCGAGCGGTTCGGAAATCAGCAAGCTGCAGGAAGTAGGACGCGGCTTACGACTTCCCGTTGATGAATACGGTAATAGAATTTCAGACGAGCAGTTTTATTTAACCTATCTTTTTGATTATTCCGAAAAAGATTTTGCCCAAAGTTTGGTTACGGAAATTAACCGCGACACGCAGTTTGCCGTAACGAACCTCAAACCGCTTATTGCAAAAGTTGCGGCGGATTTACACCGCGATGAAAAGCAGTTGTTTGCCGAACTTTTGATGAACGATTACATTGATATGGACGGCACGATTAACCTTGCAAAAAAGGATGCACTCATTGCCGAGTATCCTCAGTTTAATACGGGGCTTGAGCAAAATAAAGTTATCGACAAAAATAAAAAGGAACAGGGCTTTGTGCATATCCGCAAAAATAATTTTGAAAAGATAAAAGAGCTTTGGAATAAAATCAATCAAAAGTATTTCCTTTCGCTTGATGACATTTCGCCCGATGAATTGTATGAAGCTGCATTCCATATTTTGAACGAGGGGGTGAGCGAAAAAGTATTTGCACGCACTATCGAAGAGCGGACGGCGGTAGAAGACGGCACCCTCGTCGTAAAAGAAAAATCCGCAGGCTATTATGTACTTGATGAAGTAATGCCGTACGGAGCATTTTTAAAACACATACATAACGCAAGCGGCTTGCCCGTTTCCGTTATGCACAAAGCATTGTGTACGTACCATAAAACGCATCCGCTTGAAAGGCAATTTTTTAACCGCAACACGGCGGCGAAGTTTATTGGCAAATTTCAAACATGGTTTGAAGCTGCGTTTTTAAAACGCTTTTCGTACAAAGCCTTAAAAATCAATTCACGGGAAACTGCATTGACTGACATTAACGGCAAAGCGAAAGAAAAAATTGTGCAAGGGACAGTTGGTATTATAAAGGATGACCGTGTCTTAGTGCCTGAAAACTTTTTATATGACCGCGTTATTTTCGACAGTCCCAAAGAAAAGATGAACATTCAGCAAAGCGATATTGATGAAGTAATTGTCTTTGGAAAAATCCCGAGACGCAGTGTACAGGTGCCTTTATATTTTGGCGGAACAACCAGCCCCGACTTTATGTACCTCATCAGAAAAAACGGCTACTTTGAAATCAACTTTATCGTTGAAACAAAAGATGTGGAAAGCGATACCGCATTACGCGGCAGCGAAAACTTACGAATTGCCTCCGCCAAAAAATTTTTTGAAACGCTTAAAAGCGAAGGTCTCACGGTCACTTTTAAAAAGCAAATGAGCCGTGATGATATTGTCGGAATGATTGAGCGGATGGTGGGGCGGTAAGCGGTTCATCATTATACATTATGTTTTGATTATGGTAATGCTTTGTTTTAATTTCAATTTATTGTCAAGTTTATTTGATTTTTTATGTGAAAATTTGTAGTTTGGCTAAATTCGCACCGGGATTCGGGTGAATTCTCACTGTGTTTTTAAAATTTCGCACTGACATTTTACTCAAAACTCAGTGCATTTTCGGTGCAATCGTACTGCGTTTTTTCAAGGACTCGTTCGGATAGCGAAAGCTCCTCGCGTGTAGCTTCCTTAGTGTTTCTCAATGGTGGCTCTGAACATTTTCGAAACAACGATTTTAAAGGTGGGTACTGAAAAGTAGTCTCTAAAAATCTAACCCGAGTTTTTGAAAGGCGACCTTAATTCTCGATCTAAATTAATCAGCGCCTCCAATGTCGGTTTTATATGAACCGTGCGTAGCAAATCCGCTTTGGTGTAAAAAAAACTAAACCTAAATCAAGAATATACCGAAAATAAAAGTAGATTTTCGGAGGAAAAATGATTCGAGGTTGGTACACCGGGGCGAGCGGCATGCAAGCCCAACAAAATAGATTGGATGTTATTGCGAACAATTTAGCGAACGTTGACACGACGAGTTTCAAGCGAGATGTCGCCGTGAGCAAAAATTTTTCCGAACTGCTGCTGCGCCGCATGAACGATGACGGTGTTGTGAAAAATCCGTTTGGTTCGGAGGACATCGCCCCAATTGTCGGAAAACTTGGTTTGGGGGTTGAGACGAACGAAGTTTTTACCGAATTTGAGCAAGGCTCCTTAAAACAAACTTCTTCGCCGGCTGACCTCGCATTAGAGGGAAACGGTTTTTTTTGCGTTGAAACTCCGAACGGAGAACAGTACACTCGTAACGGAAATTTTATGGTCGGTGTTGAAGGGTATTTGATGACTAAAGAAGGCTATCCCGTGTTGGGCGAAAACGGCAGAATTTTTTTGCAGGATATGGAATTTACCGTCAGGCAAGACGGTGACATTTATGCTCGCCCGATCAGCGATCCCGAAGCGGATGCACATTTTGTCGACCGCCTCAAAGTGGTGGAATTTGAAAACGAGCGCTTTTTATCGAAAAAAGGCAGTTCGTTTTACCTCGATACGGAGCTTTCGGGCAAGGCGATTTCCGCCGAAGGTCCTTCACGCGGTGTGGTGATCCAAGGCTATATTGAAGCGTCCAACGTCAATGTTGTGCAGGAAATGGTGCGGATGATTGAAGTAAACCGCGCCTACGAAGCAAACCAAAAAACGATTCAGTCTCAAGACGCGATGATGAGCAAACTTTGGAACGAGACGGTTCGTTATCGATAAGGATAAGCGTCTTCATGTATCAAGTAAAAAAGCCTTCTAAAAAGGAAGTTTTTAGAAGGCTTTTTTTATACGATTCAAATGTGCGAAAAACGTGAATACTAAAAGCTGTACCGTAAACCGAGACCGCCACGGGCATAATATCTCGCACCGGCAATAACTTTATCGTAATATTCAGGTTTACACATATTTACCGCTATACCGACCGGGCTCAGTTCCAAGTAGAGGTTAAAGGGGACTTTGAATTGAAATTCAAAACGGAGCGGCAGTGAGATGTTAAAACCGCCTGCAAGCGCGCTGGTAGTACCATAATATCTAATAGTACTAGCGTTGAAAGTAGCAGCAGTAGAAGGGATATAAGTTACCGAACCGATAGTAAACCCTAACCCGGGACCGAGTGAAAATTTACCGGTAACGGTACCGACCGGTCCGCTCCATACTTTAAAAAGCGGTGTCACCCGTGCGGCAAACCCGAAACCGCCGGCATTAAACGGGGCTGTGACTCTAACTCCACCCAACTCATAGGTATAGCCTTTACTATTATAGATAACTATATTATCAAGACCGGCAAGGATATCAATTTCAATCAAATCCGAAACCTGACGCGAGTAGTTAAAAGCGATCGGCCAGCCGATATCTGCTCCAATTTTGTTTTTAGGTTCCGCAATCGCTGTTCCCAAAAGAATTGCCGAAAAAGCAAATATCATAAGAAACCTTTTCATAACGATTCCTCCTGTAATGAAAAAAAGCTGTCTTTAATTATAGCGATAATTAATAAACCGTCAATAGTAAAATCGGAAAAATTGAAAAATTTTTGCTTTTATTTGCTCTCTCAATTTAAAAAGTTACAAAAAAGTTGATTTTTTTTGTTTTTTCACTAGACAAAGTATCCCGTTTTATGATACAATGACAAAACCTTAGTGTTGCTATTATTTGAAGGAGTTAAAATGGTCGTATGTTGAACAACTATTTTGTGCGTCGTCTACTGTTGATTATCCCGACGTTTTTGGGAATAACGATTGTAGTTTTTATTGTAACGAGGTTTGTTCCCGGCGGACCGGTTGAGCAGGCTATTACCAACCTTTTGATTGCTCAGCAAACCGGTAACGGGCGAAAGGGAGGGGCATCTCACGGTGCGGTGAAAACACAAACCATCAGCCCTGAAACCATTGATCAGTTGGTTAAGTTTTACGGCTTCGATAAGCCTTGGTATGTTTCATATATTGAGTGGCTGGGGAAATTGCTCAAAGGCGATTTGGGAATGTCAACGAAGTACACAAAACCTGTTCTCCAGATGATTGTCAGCCGATTTCCAATATCATTGCGGTTCGGTATAATTTCGATTATATTAGTGTATGGTATTTGTATACCGTTGGGTGTAAAGAAAGCGTTAAGGCACCGGTCGACATTCGATAATATTACTTCAATTTTAATTTTTATCGGGTATGCTTTGCCCGGCTATATTGTTGCTATTATTTTGTTGCAGATTTTTGCGTTTACTTTGCATTGGTTCCCTTCAGGGGGGCTTTTTTCCCGCAATTATGATCAGCTTAATCTATTTCAAAAAATCGGCGACAATGCGTATCACATGTTCCTGCCAATGATTGCATACATGATCGGCGGGTTTGCGACGATGACCATTGCTATGAAAAACTATATTATGGAAAATATGGCTGCCGATTATGTGAAAACGGCTGTTGCAAAGGGAAATACCTATAAAAACGCGATGTGGAAGCATGCGTTCCGAAACAGTGTTATCCCGATTGCTGCCGGTTTGGGCGGGTTGATAACCGTATTTTTCAGCGGCGCGTTCCTCATTGAGCAGATTTTTAATATCAACGGTATGGGGTTGCTTTCATTTAGAGCTATTCAAGACCGCGATTTTCCGATAGTCTTGGGTACTTTGGTTATGACGTCCATATTGGGATTGCTCGGAAACGTTTTAAGCGATTTAATATTGTCATTAGTCGATCCTCGAATAAGGTTAGGTGAATAGTCATGGAAGATACTGCTAAAGTTGTAAAAAAGATAAATCCGGTGAAACGGTTTTTTGAACGATTGAAACCGGATCCGCTGACCGCAAAGCGAATAGAGCGTTTTATGGAAATAAAACGTGCGCGCGTTTCCTTTTATGCGGTTTTGATTATGTACTTGTTTTCTTTGTTTGGCGAACTTTTTATTTCAAACCGCCCGCTTGTTATGTATGTTGATGGAAAACTTTATTTTCCGACCTATTCAAAAATGCTTTTTGCAAAAGATTTTAACTTTCAAGTTTCGGATGAGTTGGAATTAAACTATCGGGAGTTTAAAAAAGAGCTAAGGGAAACAAAACGGGGTTGGATGTTGATGCCGCTGATTCCGTATAATGCGTATGAAACGGATACAACATCGGAGTATCCGCTGGCTATGACTTTTAAGTCGGCTCCTATTTTGGGTTTTACGATTACTTCTGCGGATAACCGACCCGAAATCAAGGCGGAAAATTTTAACTGGATTCCAACCGGTGAATATGACGGTTATAAATTAGACGGTAAGTATGTGTGGATTAAATTCGGAGCGAGTGAAAATCCTGAAAAACTGACACAAGCGGCAACCGGTAAAAATAAGTGGATCGGTTTTGCCGTTGATAAAGATACTGCTGTTGAATCCAATAATCCTGCCGATTATACATGGCATAAAATAGGTAAAGATAAAAATGAAGTTACGTTGCCTGACGGACGTGTGATTACTTTCCGTTATTCGATGAGTAATAAAGGCGATATGTATCACCCGTTGCCGCCGTCGTTGTCGAAACGGCATATTTTGGGTACCGACACCATCGGACGTGATTTGTTTGCCCGTGTTATTTTCGGTTTTCGCATTGCAATGTCATTTTCTATTTTGGTTACGTTCTTTACGTTCTTAATTGGAACGTTGATCGGTATCACCATGGGTTATTTTGGCGGCATTTTTGATACGGTTTCACAGCGTTTTATAGAAGTTTGGGAGCATATACCGTACTTGTATATGATTATGATCTTGTCGGCTATTTTTAAACCGAACTTTACGTTGTTTGTGGTGATTAACATCGTTTTCGGTTGGACGGGAGCAACATGGAATATGCGCGCTTTGACGTACAAGGAACGTGAGCGTGATTATGTGCTGGCGGCTCGTTCGATGGGTGCGAGTGTATGGCGTATTATTACCGTGCATATTTTGCCGAATATTATTGTTTTACTTGTTACCTCGTTGCCGTTTGCTATTTCAGGTAACATCGGAACGCTGACATCGTTGGATTATCTCGGTTATGGTTTGCAGCCGCCGACACCGAGCTGGGGTGAAATCTTGAGTATGGGTACGGTTACCTATAAATCGGCTCCATGGATTTTAACCAGCGGCGTTACCGCTACCGTGTTAATACTCATCATGGTTACCTTTGTCGGTGAAGGTTTGCGTGAGGCTTTTGACCCGCGACGTTTTACCGTTTACAAATAGTATTGGATTACAAAACCTCTACGGATCGAAACGGTTTGTAGAGGTGTTAATAATGGGCTTAATTAAAAAAGCAAGGGCTTTTTATTAAGATATTTTTATAAAGATTTTGTTAGGAGGATCTTTTATGAAAAAAAAGGTTTTGAAAGGACTTTTTGTTCTTTTAGTATTGAGCATGCTTTTTGTTTTTTCTTGCAACAAAACCGGCTCAAAGGACGGTTCGGCAGGCGACGCAGTCGCAAACGCTGAAGCGATTATGCAGGAGGAGATGAAAGAAACTCCGCCTGATTGGGTGTTTCCGTACAAAGAAGTGAAGGATATGGTAGTTGAGGGTATGCCGGAAAAAGTAACCTGGATTACTGCCGACACCAAAGACTACGGCTCAAAGGACACAAAAGTGGGTGGAACATTTCACAGCTGGATTGATGCATATCCGAATACATTCCGCTATGTCGGTCCTGAATCAAACAACGGCACACGAGATTTAATGTGGACGCAGGCGAATACGTTGTATTATTTATCTGAAACACAAACCTATATTCCCTATGCCGCATCGCATTGGGCATTTAGTGCAGACGGTAAAACCGTTTATTTCAAGTTGCGTGAAAATATTAAATGGTCGGACGGTGAACCTTGTACAGCCGAAGACTTCAAATACCAAATCGATTGCTTTAAAAATCCGAACTTGATGGATCCCTGGTACAATGAATGGTATTCAAAATATGAAGTTACCGTGTATAATGATTACCTTTTCTCGGTTACCTATAATCAGGACGGTTTGGAGCAGTCAGAATTGTTGGGCGAGTGCAATATCGACGCACGTGCAAAACACTTTTTTGACAATAAACCTCTGGAAGCGGATTGGTACAAAGAGTATAACTGGAAACCGGAACCGACAACCGGTCCTTATGTAATGAAACCGGAAGAAAATATTGACGGACAAATGTTGGTATATGAGCGGGTTGATAACTGGTGGGCTCGTGAAATCCCGTATTTTAAGCACATCGGTAACGTACAGCGGATTGAATATCATGTCATTTCCGGCGGTTCCGATATGATTGAAAACTATTTTTATGATCAAAAAATCGATAACTACAATGTTATGATCCCTGAAGTTATTCGTCGTTCGGAAACAAAAGAATCGGTCGTAAACGGCTATATTGACCGCTATCGCTTGACTGTTTCGGTTATGGAAGGTCTTAATAATTCTATATTCTTTAATACAAAATATTATCTGTTCAGCGATGTTAATGCCCGTCAAGCAATGTACTATGCAATCGATATGCAGGGCATGATCGATCAGGCGCTCTACGGTGAATACAAACGATATCACAATATCGGTATCGGGCATGTTTATCAAGGTGTAAACTTTGATGATGATACGATCCGTAAACCTGACTTTGATCCGGAAAAGGCAAAAGAGCTGCTCGCAAAAGCCGGTTTTAAAACGATGGGAAACGACGGTATTTTAGTTGATGGTCAAAATCGACGTGCTACTTTTGAGTTGTTGTATAGCGCCAAAAACCACACCGATCGCTTGTCAATTTTGGTTGAACAGGCAAAAAAAGCCGGTGTTGAAATTACGCTCAAGTTGATGGAAGATGGCGGTGCGGCATTCCAATTGATGCGTAAGAAACAGTACCAAGCATATTGGGGCGGTTACAATACACGCCAGGTTCCGGATTATTATGAGTATTTCAGTTCAACGGATACCTCAGATCATATGCCGCAGAGCAATAACGTATTTGACTACGGTTCTCCTGAAATGGATAAATTAGTTCGGGCTGCACGTGATGAAGGCGATTTGCAGAAAAAGGCTGAACTCACCAAACAAATTCAACGGCTTGTTGATAAAGAAGCTTTGCTCGTGCCGGGCTACTATGTCGACTACCGCTTCTCACTTGTTTGGAAATGGATTCGTGTTCCTGCTTGGGGTGCGAATAGTCTGGCAGATGATTGGCTTAATCCGATGTCCGGCTGGCTGTGGATCGATACCGACATTGAAAAAGAAGTCAAGAATGCTATGTCAGCCGGCGAAACATTTGAGCCGCGCTATTATAAATTAACGGAGCGCTATGCTCACTAGTAATGTATAGTTACCGGTAACAGCGGTTACGGGTAACCATACAAAGGTTTGCCTTGAGAAAATGATTTTCGCAAGGCAAACCGGTACTGGTACTGCTGTGCAGTTTAATCAGTGCCTCTATTTTTATAGGTGCTACCGTTGTAGCAGTACTACGTGGAGATGAATATGAGTGATGAACTTCTTCGTGTTACGGATTTGTCCGTAGCATTTCATGTCGGTAAAGAAGGCAAGCAGCTAATGGAAGTTATTGATAAAGTGTCGCTGAAAATTGATCGCGGCAAAACTTTATCGTTGGTTGGCGAATCCGGTTCCGGAAAAAGTGTTACCGCCTCTTCCGTTATGCGTATATTACCGCAACCTGCCGGCGTTATTACCGGCGGTGAAATTATGTTTAAAGGGCAAAACATCGTTGACATGCCTATTGAAGAACTTTACACGATTCGCGGGTCTCAAATTGCAATGATATTTCAAGAGCCGATGACGGCTTTGAACCCGGTACACATTGTGCAAAAACAAATCGGTGAGGTTTTTGAATTACATCGTCCCGATATCCCTGAGGATCAGCGGTTGGAACATGTGCTTTCCGTTTTGAAGAATGTTGAAATGCCCTCACCGGATGAACGAATGAAGAATTATCCGTTCCAGTTGTCAGGCGGTATGCGTCAGCGCGTTATGATCGCAATGGCGTTGGCAGGTCATCCGGAACTACTGATTGCGGACGAGCCGACGACCGCATTGGACGTTACGGTACAAGCTCAAATATTAGCATTGATAAAACAGCTCCAAGAAAAAAATAATATGTCCGTGTTGTATATTACGCACGATATGGGCGTTGTTGCGGAAGTCAGTGATGACGTTGCCGTTATGTATGCGGGGCAGATTGTTGAAGCTGCGGATGTTACGACGATTTTTAAAAATCCGAGTCACCCGTATACGCAAGGATTGATTGCCTCAATGCCGAAGATGGATTCGGAACCGAAAACGCACTTGCCGTATATTGCCGGTGTTGTTCCGTCTCCGATGCTGTATCCTGAAACCTGCCGTTTTGCCGAACGTTGTCCCCATGCGACCGATTATTGCCGGTCCCATACGCCACAACTGGAAGAAATGGAAGATAATCATACGATTCGATGCTTTAGATACAAGGAGATAAAAAATGAGCGACAATAAACCAATCTTTGAAGCAGTCAACCTCGTCCAGGAATTTAAGCAAGGACGTTATTCTAAAGATGTTGTTCATGCGTTGAACGGCGTATCTATTGCCATATATCGGGGTGAAACGGTCGGGTTGGTCGGTGAAACCGGCTGCGGTAAAAGTACGCTGTGTCGTGCGATGATGCGGCTTTATAAACCGACGAGCGGTGAAATATATTATCACGGTAAAGAGATTACCCATTTGCGTGAAGGTAAGTTACGCGATGTCCGCCGCAACGTGCAGATGATATTTCAGGATCCTGCCGATTCGATGAACTCACGAATGAATGTAGGCTATATTATTGAAGAGCCTTTGATTATACAGACAAGAATGTCAGCTGAAGAGCGCTACGACAAAGTGATTCAGCTTTTAAAAGATGTTGGACTGCCTTCCGACGCGTATTATCGTTATCCGCATGAATTTTCCGGCGGTCAGCGGCAGCGTATTGCGATTGCCCGTGCGTTGGCGCTTGATCCGGAAATCGTGGTATGCGATGAGCCGGTTAGTGCTTTGGACGTGTCCGTGCAGTCGCAGGTTTTGAACTTACTGTTGGATATGCAAGCCGAGCGGAATTTGACCTTGCTGTTTATTTCGCACGGGCTAAACGTTGTTCGCCACATGTCGGATCGCGTCGCGGTTATGTATTTGGGAACGATCATGGAGCTGGCAACTTCGGCGGAAATTTATTCGAATCCGCTCCATCCGTATACGCAAGCGCTGATTCAGGCTATTCCTGAACCCGACCCGGAACGTCGCCGTCGCCGCGTGCAGTTTACCGGTGAAATTCCTTCACCGATTAATCTCCCGCCGGGCTGTCCGTTCCATATAAACTGCCCGAAAAAAATCGAGCGTTGTTCGACGGAAAAACCGCAATACCGCGAAATCGCGCCCGGACATTTTTGCGCGTGCCACATCGTTTGATTGATACGATTACATTATAGGCGTTTTCTAAAAACTTTGCGTTTTTGAAAGTTGCCTTATGAGATAAAAGCACTCCTGCGATAGGTGGGGGTGCTTTTTTATTGCTGAAAAACGGGTAAACGTTTTGCTGGCGGTGTTTTGTATCATTGGCGTGATAATTTTTATGAAAGGAGCGATGCTATTCCGGCGACGAAAGTTCGGGAGGCGGCGGAGCTACCAGCGGATGGTGATGATGTTTGTGATGAAATTCCGTATTTTAAAAGTCTCTTGACATTTTGTATTTGCCCATATAGAATAACTATACTTGAAGAGTGTCATCAGTGTAACTATTTTGTAAGGAGTAAAGTGTGAAAAAATTTTTATCGATGGTTGCTTATTTGTTTTTAGCATTATGCCTCTATTGTGAGGAATTGCGTGACTATATTTGTATTGTGCGTCCGAATTATCCGAAAACAATTATCAATGTATTTAAGGAAACTGCTGATAAACTGAATGATTTAGGCTATAGCGAGCTGGGCAAGTTTGTCGGTTTACACACTGAAAAGGATTCCGTTTTTGGTTCGGGATTTGTGTGTATAATTGGCGGCAAGTCCTATGTACTGACAAACTATCATGTATGTGCATATGCCGATACGGTTTCGCTGGAGTTTCAAAATGCCGATAACGTCGCAACAAAAAAGCTGGAAACGTGTAAGATCATAGCGTTCGATGACGAATATGATTTAGCGTTGATTGAACTTCCTGCGAGTGCAAATATTGCCGGCGGTTTGAAGTTTTATCAAAAAGCGATTCGCGACGGTATGGATGTCTGGTCGGCCGGGTACCCGGGATTAGGCGAAAAACCGCTGTGGCAGTTGGGTAAGGGTTCCTTAACCAATCAAAAAGTTACAATGGATGATTCCGCGTCCGCTAAAACGATATTTTTTATTCAGCACTCCGCCCCCACCGATGCGGGAAATTCGGGTGGTCCACTTTTAGTGGCTGTAACCGGTGATAACGGTTATGAAGTGCTCGGGGTAAACACCGCAAAAGCGGTACAACGCGAAACTACAAACTTTGCCGTACCGTATTCTTCGATCAATACTTTTTTTGGACAGGCGTTTATTTCGGTGGATGATGCAAAAAAACGTGAACTTTTTTCACAAGCTGAAAATCAGTTTTTAGTTCAAGCAAAATATGAAACTAAAAAATTAAATGAAGATGAAGCGAAAAAACAAAATCTGAAAAAGCTTAATTCACTGGCACTCTTAATCAGCACGGAAAATGCAACGTGCAACGGAATTGATTGTATCCGTGATGTGATTTTAAAAGCGCCTACGCATGTTCATGACGCTTTTATTGCCGAACTTGTTTATTCATCACCGATTGATGCGCTGAAATTTGCGTTGAGCTATAAGTTGGAACAAAATCTGAATGATTACAAAACTTTTTCCGGTACCGATAAACAGCGCAAAGAAAAAGACGGTAAAATGTTTGTAATATATCAAAATAACGACGGCGATAAAATATATACGGCATGGAATTTTGAAAACAAGAAATGGAAGTTGGGGGATTCCTCAGTTAATACCGAGCTTAAAACAGATGATGAAAAACGCAAGGAGCAAAAAGAAAAATCATCGAAACAAAGTAGCTCATCAAAAAGCTCCGTTTCGTCTGTGATGGTAATAAAACCTTACTCACTCATTGTATTCGGCGGATTCAACGGTTTAAAAACACCGTACGGCTTATTAAAAGGGATGATTGTAGGTGCCGGATATAATATTAAATATTTTGATATTGGAGGAATGCTTTATCTCCATAAACAAATTAATGCCGATGCAACTTCTCAAAGATTTGGACGCTCTGAAAGCTCGAAATCGCATCTGGCTTTCGGTTTTGCTTTTTTCGGCGAACTGAATGTGGCGCTGTCATTAACCGATAATTTTTCGCTTATTCCGTATACACGAGTGGGATTCGGCGGCGGTATTCGTCCTATCATCAACAATGAGTATGATTTGATACAAGCAAAATTTGCTTTCCAAATACCGATTTCTGCCGGTGCAAAATTTTCATTTAAAATTTCGTCCGCCGGAAAACTAATCGCTTTTGTCGATTATTCGGGTCGATTGATTAACGGCTCAAAAGAAGCCGGCATTGAAAAAATGTTTTTTCATGGTTTTTCGGTAGGAATAGGTTATGGATATTAAATATTTAAACGTGGAGGTTTAAATTTATGAAACAAAAAAGTATTTTGAGGATGTTCGGTATTATCACCGTACTTACTTGTTGTCTGTTTTCGTTTGCTTGTGCATCAAGTAATGTGCTGCTAAACGGTCAAAGTATTTCAAAGAAAAATTTTGCTTCGCCTGAAACGCATACTTTGATTTTTTATTATGTGGAAGTCAATGATTTCAAGGAGAGGTATGATAATTTTCCGGGATTTTTCACGGAAACTGAAGTATTTGCACAAATGAATCCTGAAAAAGAACCGTTTTTCGTGATACCGCTGTCATTTAGTGCCTCAAGAGCATTTGTAATACAGCCGATAGAACCGGGCAGTAAAATGCGACTGCTGTGTTCCAGTTATACTGTTGAGACAGCCCTAAATGTGATGACAACATATTACCATAATACACATTTTGGTTTGCCCGATTCACAAACCTTTGTTTTTACTGCGAAAAAACCGGGGTTACAATATGCCGGTGCCTATCGTCGATATGAGTTTGAATATGAACCGATAAAAAATGATTATGAGTTGCTCACTCTTGAAGGAATGGCAGACTACTTCAAAGATACGGAATGGGAGCCGCTCATTACAGCGCGAATTGAGGAGTTGAAAAAATGAAAAAGACTTTTACAATGTTAATTTTGATTATTACCGTGTTTGGAAATGTTTTTGCTGAAAATTACAGTAAACCCGGTAGGGATGAAGTCGTTCTGGTTTTCTCTGTGGATATTCGCCCTGCGATAAATAGAAGTTTTCTGGAAAAATATGTTTTATTAGTTGCAAATCCTTATGATTCAAACTTGAAGGTAACATCAAACGGTTCACCGGTTCGCAATATCCCTGCGGACAGTGTTTCACTTTTTCTAAGCGGTGATCGCGATAGGCCTACAACCGTGGCACCTGTTAACGATGATATTATTTCGGTAAAGGTTCCGGTAAAGCGAAACAGCAAAGAAATTTGTCTTAACTTTATTACCTATAACATTTTCGGCGGAAATGCTTTCAGTTTTATTCTTCCATTGGATATAACAATTACCGTACCGAAGGATGCGAAATATTTGTATCTCGGTCATTTTACCTATAAAACAAAAAGCGCTTCCGACCGCGAAATTATATCCGTAGATAGGACTGATAATCTGGATAAAATCACGCCGCTCATTAAAAATCGCTACGGCGAAAAAATTGAGCTTTTGCGAGCTCCGATTTCAGTTGGCGAAGAAAAATAATAACAATACAGTTTGCAAAAACTCGCATGAGATTTTGCAAACTGCGCTATATAAAAATATGAACGTCATTGTGCCAATTGGAGCGATATCGTCTCCGTTGAACAGTCCCAGTCAAATAAAACCCACTTATCGTTATAAAAAAAACAACAAAATGAAAAAAAAGACTTGACCGTTTTTCAATATATTAGTATTTTCAAATTAACAAGTTATATAAAGAAACGATGATTAAAGGTTTTACAGCGTTTCTCAATTGTTTCTCAGTGTTCAGTTTAAGATAGTAGATTCTGAGCATTTTCGAAACAACAGATTTTAAAGGTGAGCACTGATTGATTTTTTGATTGAATTAATCACTGTCACCATAAGGATATAAAATGGAAGAGAAAAAGTCGGACGAAATCGAAATTCACGCCGAAAACATAGCTACTGAATCAACAGCGGATATGTCGGCAGCTTCTAAAAAAACGGAAGCGATGAAGCCGGAGCAAGCCGCAGAAAGCGGCGGTGAAAACGATGCCCTTACGGAGGCATTAAATAAGGCGAAAGAGTTTCAGGATTTGTATTTGCGCAAAGCTGCGGATTTTGAAAATTACCGCAAGCGGATGATTCGCGAAAAGCAGGAAGCGATTGATTACGCAAACGCTCGGCTGCTTTCAGACCTTTTGCCAATTTTGGATAATTTCGATAGAGCGGTTTCCGTCACCGTTGAAGAAAAAAAAGAGAGCATTACAGCTTTCGCGGAAGGGGTTACGATGATCAAAAATCAGCTTGAGAGCATGCTGGCCCGCGATTACGGGTTAGTATACTACAAAGCGAAAGGTGAAGTGTTTGACCCGAATATCCACGAAGCCGTTGCGAAAGCCGCATCCAAGGATGTGACGGTGCAGACCGTCGGCGAGGAAATTCAAAAAGGGTACAAGTTGAAAGATAAAGTACTCCGCCATGCAAAAGTTTTGGTGCTGATGCCAGAAGAAAAATCAGCAGATGCGGCTTCAAAAAAGACGGACGATGAATCGGGTAAAAATCAAGAAGACGTAAAATTAAAAGAAAAAAAAGCGTAATTTTATAAAGTAAGAGGAGAAATTATATGGGTAAAATCATAGGAATTGACTTAGGGACAACAAATTCATGTGTGTCGGTTATGGAAGCCGGTGAGCCGGTTGTTATTGCAAGCTCGGAAGGTGGGCGCACAACACCATCAATCGTAGCTTTTACCAAGGACAAGGAAAAAATTGTCGGGCAACCTGCGAAAAACCAGATGATTACTAACCCCGAAAATACGGTGTATTCGGTAAAACGATTTATCGGACACCGCTACAACGAGTTGTCGGACGAAATTAAGCGGGTACCGTACAAAATTGTGGCGAACGGGGATGATGTACGGATTGACATTGACGGAAAACTTTATTCACCGCAGGAGATTTCGGCGTTTATTTTGCAGAAAATGAAAAAAACCGCTGAAGATTATCTGGGCGAAACGGTTACCGAAGCCGTTATTACGGTGCCGGCATATTTTAACGATGCTCAGCGGCAAGCAACCAAGGATGCCGGAAAAATTGCCGGTTTGGATGTCAAGCGGATTATTAACGAGCCGACCGCCGCTTCACTGGCTTTCGGGTTCGGCAAAGACAGCAAAAAAGACAAAACCATCGCGGTGTTTGACCTCGGCGGCGGTACCTTTGATATTTCCATTTTGGAATTGGGCGACGGTGTTTTTGAAGTAAAATCAACAAACGGCGATACCCACTTGGGCGGTGACGACTTCGATGCCCGCATTGTGGATTGGCTCGTAAAAGAATTTAAAAAGGATACAGGCATCGACCTTTCCCATGACCGCATGGCTTTGCAGCGTTTACGCGAAGCCGCTGAAAAAGCTAAAATCGAACTTTCGTCAACTGCGGCGACGGAAATTAACTTGCCCTTTATCACTGCGGATCAAAACGGACCGAAGCACTTGCAAAAGAGCTTAAAACGGGCTGAATTTGAAAAAATGACGGATGACCTTTTCGAGCGGACAAAAGCTCCGTGTCAAAAAGCGTTAAAAGATGCAGGTATAAGCGCAAACGAAATTGACGAAATTCTTTTAGTGGGCGGTTCAACGCGTATGCCGCGGGTTGAAACTATCATCAAAGAAATATTCGGCAAAGAAGGTTCGCATGGCGTCAACCCGGACGAAGCGGTCGCAGTCGGAGCTGCAATCCAGGGCGGTATTTTGGGCGGCGACGTAAAAGACGTTCTGCTTTTGGATGTTACGCCGCTTTCACTCGGTATTGAAACTTTGGGCGGAGTATTTACGCCGCTTATCAGCCGCAATACAACGATCCCGACCCGCAAGAGTCAGGTATTCTCGACTGCGGCGGATAATCAGTCGGCGGTTTCAATCCACGTTTTGCAGGGCGAACGCGGTATGGCAAGCCAAAACCGCACTCTCGGAAATTTCGACTTGGTTGGGATTCCGCCTGCACCGCGCGGCGTACCGCAAATTGAAGTTACGTTCGACATTGACGCGAACGGTATTGTACACGTTTCAGCAAAGGATTTGGGAACGGGCAAAGAGCAGCATATCCGTATTGAAAGTTCAAGCGGTTTAAGCGAAAGCGAAATCGACCGCATGGTAAAAGAAGCGGAAGCGAATGCTGAAACCGACAAGCGCGAACGCGAAAAAGTAGAAGTTCACAACAATGCGGACAGCTTAATTTACACCACCGAAAAAACGCTCAAAGATATGGGCGATAAGGTGGGCGCAGCCGATAAAGCGAATATCGAAGAAGCGGTTGCCGCACTCAAAAAATCGCTGGAAGGCGGCGATATTGATGATATCAAAGCAAAAACCGAAGCCTTGCAACAAGCCTCTTATAAAATAGCCGAAGAGCTGTATAAAAACCAGGGGGCAAACGCAAGCGAAGCTACCGGCGGACAAACAAACACCGGCAATACGGCAAATGCGGGACCGACTTCGGGAACTGCCGATGATGTCGACTATGAGGTGGTCAATGATGATAAATAACCGCAAGACGGAGTAAATTTTGCCGCATATGGGATTGCGGTCATCTTTGAAACGTGCAAGAAAGTTTTTTGGATGACTTTTATTTATGAAACATTATGTTTTCAAGCCTCGGCTCGTCGTTCAGGACGGGCTGAGGTTTTGACAACTGCAGCGATGTCAGCGGCTCTTGAAAAACTTTAAATTTTAATGATAATCGATGAAAAAGAGATAGCGGAGAATTCAAGTGGCTGAAAAACGGGATTATTATGAAGTGCTGGGAGTAGACAAAAAAGCCTCAGCGGATGAAATCAAAAAAGCATACCGAAAATTGGCGATTAAATATCACCCGGATAAAAACGCCGGAGATAAAATCGCCGAAGAAAAGTTCAAAGAAGCAACGGAAGCGTACGAAGTGTTGCGCGATGAAAAGAAGCGCGCGGCGTATGATCAGTTCGGTTTTGAAGGGGTTGCGGGAATGAATACCGGCTTTGACCCGTCCGCTATGAGCGACTTTGAAGATATTTTCGGCGGCGGATTTTCAACGATTTTTGAAAATCTGTTCGGCGGCGGATTTGGTGGCTTTGGAGGTTTCAGCACTTCCGGCGGACATTCTGCGCATCCGCACGGAGAACGGTTGCGTCACTTACAATATAACCTCAAAATTTCGCTCAACGATGCCGTTTTCGGCAAAAAAGTGGAAATCAGCTATCAGCGGGATGAACTTTGCCATATATGCCACGGTAGCGGCGGTGAAAACGGCGCAAAGCGGAAAATGTGTCCGAACTGCCAAGGTACGGGACAAATACGCCGCAGTACCGGCTTTTTTTCCGTTGCAAGTGTATGTGAACGCTGTAACGGTGAAGGTTCCATTATTGATAAGCCATGTACCAATTGCGGTGGGTCTGGTTTGGAGCGTAAAAAGCAAAAAATTGCAGTAACGATTCCGCCGGGCATTGAACACGGTCGCCGCATTCAAATTCCGAAACAGGGGAGTGCAACCGCAAGTACCGGCGAGTATGGAGATTTGTTTGTCTTCGTTGAAATAACCCCCCATAAGTTTTTTGAGCGTCAGGGAAATAATCTGTACTGCGCGGTGAATATTTCGATTGCACAGGCGGCACTGGGCTGTGAACTGAGTATCCCGACACTTGATGACAAGCGCATCGCTTTGAAAGTTCCTTCCGGAACTCAAAACGGCGAGCTTTTAACAATACGCGGCGGCGGCATTAAAACCAAAAGCGGTTTAACGGGAAATCTATATGTAAAAATTATGGTTCAAGTCCCGAGAAGGCTTTCATTAAAGGAAAAAGCCGCCTTGAACGAATTTGCCGCGTTAAATAAAGCAACCGAAACACCGGATTTGATTGCGCTGAAAGATTTAGAACGGTAGCGGATGGCGGGAACGCGGGCAGTGAGATTCACACCCAAAGGAGACACTGATTAAAGACTTGCCGCCGGTTACCGGCAAACTTTACAAAGTAAAGTTTTTTTGCAAAAGCAAAGTATCTCCTTTATTGTTTCTCAATGTTCAGTATAATAAGGTAGATTTTGAACATTTGCGAAACAATAGATTTAAAAGGTGGGCATCCGCAATAGAGGTTAAATCGAGCGTTTGTATTACTGCTCAAAATCGTACAGCACTTGCAAAATAATGCTCGCTGCCATGTCTTCGGCGCGGGCAGCAAATTCTTCATAGGTGAGTTGCTCAACCGTTTCATCAGCCGAGTCCGAAATGCTACGCAAAATTAAAAACGGGACGGCGTTTGCCGAAGCAACGTGAGCGATTGCAGCGCCTTCCATTTCAACGCAAGCGGTGCCTTTGCAAATGCTTTTAATACGTGAGCGGTAGGATTCCGCCGTAACAAAAACATCACCCGTTGCAATCGTCCCTGTGACTATCTTACCGGCGGAAAAATCTCGATGTAAAGTTTCTTTATTTTTGAAAACATTTTTTTTATCAAAATCAAAAGACCCGCTCGCTAATTTTTTAAAAGCAGCTTGCGTTCTTTTCGTTAAACCGGAATCCGCTTTCCAAAAAATATCGGGCATATCGGGGATTTGTCCGAGCTTGTATCCGAAATAGGTTGCATCAACGTCATGCTGAAAAGCTTTATCTGAAATAACAATATCCAAAACGGAAAGTTTGGGAGAAATCGCACCGGCAATTCCGCAATTGATGATGAATTCGGCGCCGAAGTCGGAGATTAAAACTTGGGTGCAAAGTGCGGCATTTACTTTGCCGATACCGGCTTTTGCAAATACAACCGGTTTATCGAAAATCTTTCCGTCATAAACCGACAAACCGGCTCGTTCATAAATACCGCCTTCAAAATAGGTTTTCAATAATTCAATTTCGGATTCCATTGCTCCGATGATTCCAATTTTTTTCATATATCTCAGTATAAAGTTTTTTATCGAAAAAGCAAGCGTTTCCGTGAGACACTATATTGCTCAAATAGTTGTTTGATCGGGAATAATTGCGTTTTTGAGAATCACATAAATTCCGTCAACAATGTAATACGGACCGTAATCTCCATCCGGTTTTTTTTCACCGAAACCGATAGAAACATTATTTCCGATACGGGCGTTTTTGTCGATAATTGCATTTTTTATTTTACAGTTTTTACCGATACCGATTGACGGAATACCTTTTTTTACATTGAGCTGCTTTTCGTCAATGGTTTCAAAATAGTCGGCGCCCATACAATATACGCCGCTCAAAGAACTTCCCTGTTCAATCAGCGAACGAACCCCGATAATCGAATGCTCAATTTTAGATTTTGTAATGATACAACCGTCACTACAGTTGACGCTGTCCAATTCCGCGAGGTTTATTTTTGACGGCGGCAAATTTCGGTTGTGCGTATATATCGGCATTTCCGCGTCATAAAAATCGAACGCCGGTTGAATATCCGTCAATGCGAGATTCGCATCGTAAAATGATTTAATCGTTCCGATGTCTTCCCAGTAACCATCATGCAAAAAAGCCGTCACCTTATATTTATTGAGCGACGCGGGAATAATTTCCTTGCCGAAATCGACCATGTCATTTGAAAGGGCTTGTTCCATTGTTTTGCGGTTAAAAATATAAATTCCCATTGACGCTAAATATTGTTTTTTCGGATTGCTTGATTTTACCGCTGATGAATTCGGAATTTTCCAATCGCTGATATTCAAATCGGGTTTCGGCTTTTCCATAAATTCGGTAATCACATTGTCGGCGTTTACTTTCATAATGCCGAAACCGGAAGCCGCTTCGCGCGTAACGGGCGTACACGCAATACTGATTTCCGAGTTTGAATCCATGTGTGCTTTTAAAAATGCGGTAATGTCCATGCGGTACAGCTGATCGCCTGCTAAAATAACATAATGGGTAAAATCCAGATTTTGAAAATGGTGAAAGTTTTTGCGGACACTGTCGGCGGTGCCTTCGTACCAGCCCGAATGGTCAAACGTTTGCTCTGCCGCTAAAATTTCCACGAAACCGTCGGTAAAACTGTCAAACGCGTACGCACGGGCTAAATGCAAATTGAGGGAGGCGGAATTAAACTGTGTTAAAACGTATATTTTTTTGAGTCCGGAGTTAATTAAATTCGAAAGCGGAATGTCAATGATGCGGTGTTTTCCGCCGAACGGAACTGCCGGCTTTGAACGGGTTTTTGTTAAGGGGTACAAGCGAGTACCCTTTCCGCCGCCTAAAATTAACGATAAAACTTTTTGTTTTGCCATAGTGAAATCCTCCCCAAGTCGGCACGTTGTTTGCAAAAACGCACTGCCGATTACAACTTGTATTCTTTCAAAGGAGGTACTGATTAATTCAATCGAGAATTGAGGGCATCTTTCAAAAACTCGGGTTAGATTT
>CALDWC010000050.1 GCA_937923945.1 uncultured Treponema sp. | reverse complement strand
GGCAGTATTACCGGCTATACACTGACACTTTAAGGCGCTATACAGAGGCAGTTTATAGTACCATAAAGCGACACGGTGAAGCGCTATACAGCTCCTCTCGTTTGATTATCAGCGCGATGAAGAAATCTTAAAAACCGAAACGGTGCAGGAAGAAGTTTCCCGTGAAAAAGAAGAACCGAAGGGACCGATTATTATTTGTGTGGATACGAGCGGATCAATGCACGGCACTCCTGAAAACATTGCAAAGACCGTCACATTTGCGTTGGCAAAAATTGCGATGGAGCAAGAACGGAACTGCTACCTCATTTCATTTTCAACGGGAATAGAAACGCTCGATTTGAGCGGCGCTCAAGGCGGTGCATCACTTAAAAAATTGGTACATTTTTTGCGGATGAGTTTTAACGGCGGAACGGATGCCGCTCCTGCACTGACACACGCGGTAAAAATGCTTCACGAAGACAATTATAAAAATGCCGATGTGCTCATGATTTCAGATTTCACGATGAATAATCTTCCCGCCGATTTAATGCAATCAATAAAAGCGGAGCAGGAAAAGCATACCGACTTTCATAGCCTCGTGATCGGTACAAGCGGGAACAAAAACACGATCGTCTGTTTTAATCATAATTGGATATACGACACGAATGACCGACATGCTGCACGCCGCTTAGTGGAACAACTGCACACAATAAAGACGCGGCAACCAATATGATGCAAGAGGTCTTAGCAAACTCTTCTCATCTCCTGCCTACCGCCTGTTGCCTCATGACTGACTCGTGAGGAACACACGATGCCGACTGCAAAAACAATGACGATGTGCTTGACTGCGGTAGGGAGAAGGCGAGAGGTTTGAGGAAAGTAAAAATGCAATGTCAAGGCTGCGGTGGCGAAGCGCCGGAATCTTTTACTACAAGTACCACCGAACTTGAAAACAACACATTGGTTATTATTCGGAATGTACCGTGCTATAAATGTACCGAGTGCAATGAGATTATGTACACGGCAAGCACCATCGCAAAAGTTGAGCGCATTTTGGAAACTGCAAAGCACATTGCAAATGAGATCTCGATTATTGACTTTCAAAAAGCGGTGGCGTAAATTAAGGATGAATCTATTGCGTTATTTTTCATTCAAACGCTCATACACATCTTTTACAAAAATGCTCATGAGTTTTTCGTTTACCGTGTCGTCTTTCAGCAGCATCGTGAATAAATCTTTGTTTTGTTCATAGCTTTCAAGCAATGCATCTTTCACCGAATCAAAGTAGGCAAATTTAAAATCATCGAGCGTATTATTTTCGGCACTTTCTTTGAGACGAGAATCTTTCAGTAACAAATCCCGCACTTGCAGCGCTGATTTTCTTGCAATATCAAAATCAAAATTTTTATTGTAGGCAAGATTTATTTCATCAATGATCTTTGATAATTTTTCTTTTATCTGTTCTTCAAAAAAAACTTCATTCGGTTTCAGTAAATTAATTTCAGGCTTTGATTCAAGTTCTTCGTTATAAACGCCGGTTTGTTTTTGTTCAAAGTCGGAAACGGTTATTTTATCGGCAATGTCAAAATCATTTCCCATCTGCCCAACTTCAATTTCTTTGATAAGGTACGATAAAAAATTATACTTTTTATGCAGATTAACATTGCGGTACCGCGTCGCTTGAATTAAAAATCCGTAAAAGCGTAAAAAGCGTTTTATGGTGCTTCGTATTTCAAGTTTTTTTATGGTATCATTTTGATTGACAATCTCGGCATTTCTTGCAGGCAGCGACCACATCTTTTCTTTATCTTTTGAGTTTCTTTTTTCTTTGTACAAGTAGCGATTAAATAAATCAATATCATCGTAATCAAGAAAATTATATTGCGGTAACTGCTTTTCAATTTCTCTAATTTCAGACGGTGTAATGGTATCATTAAGTTTTGTTTCCGTATAGTACGGTGCAAAGGTTTCTCTTATACCATCATAGCTATTTTTAAAATCAAGGATAAAAGTTTTTTTATCATAACCGGCACATATTCTGTTAAGCCGTGAAAGTGTTTGTACGGCATTAACGCCGCGGAGTTTTTTGTCAATATACATGGCACAGAGTTTCGGCTGATCAAAACCGGTTTGATATTTATTAGCGACCAGCAAAACCTGATAGATGTCCGTGTCAAAAGCACCGGTCAGTTTATCTTCACTCAGACGATTCATAGACTGAATTAATCAGTGTTTCCTAAAGGAAATTTGTTAAAAACACAGAGAGCTTTTAATTTTATAAATTTAGTACATGCTAATATATATTTAGCATTAAATGCTAAAAAATATTTATTAGAACCCCTCATAAAGAATTTAAAAGTTAATTTAGATAACTGGTCACTTGAAAATGAAATGGTTAGAAAATTATCTGTATATGCTGATATAATTCCAGAAGAGCTAATTGATGATTATGTTTCTGCTATAACACATACATATGTTGGTACAGTCGGAAGTTCACTTCAATGGGCACGAACAGATTTTTATGCAAATGGTGCGGCTTGTTATATTCCTGATATGTTCGAGGCGTTTAATGATAGAATGATTGACTCTTTCATCTCTACATTAAAAACAAGTAATATATTAAAACAACGAATAAAAACACCTTCAAAAATAAGAAGATTAAGAACTTTAGGTACAATTGCATTAGGTAAATGTTCTGAAAATTATCCTCAAAAAAATATTTTACAGCTGCTTGTTGATGATACTAAAGAATTAGAATTTCAAAAAAATATTGCAAAGTAAAAATGTCTAACACCCGCTTCAACCTGACATTGCGGACAAGCCGCAAATGCAGGTTAAGCGAATGTTAGACCGATGCCTTTGGCACGATAAACTGTAACTTTGAAAAATAGGGTGTATTTTTTATAAATTAAAGCATAAAACCCAAATTAAAAGCTTATGTTCTTTGGATAAAGTTATGTTATAATATCTACACTTGGATAAGTAAAAATAAAGTTTTATCTAAGGATTTTAAACTAGCTAAGGAAATCAACAAAATAAAAGTCCTTTGGACGGTCATGGTGATTATAATAATTAAGTTGTTAAAGAAAAATAAAGTTTTAGTTTAGATTTTAATGATTTAGTAATTAAAAAGCTGTATAGTTAAAAAATAAAGTTTATTGTTAAGAATAAGCTTATAATTTAAGAGAATATTATTTATAAAAGATTTGTTTTATAAATAATATAGAATTATAGTTAAATTAATAGTTTTTAATATATGTGTTAAGTAATATGAAAGTTGGATATGCAAATAATGAAGCTTTATAGTAAAATTATAAGTTTTTTTAATTCATTAAATATTGTAATAAAAAGCAAAATAGTGTAAAATTAAAAGCGTAATTGTTAATATTAAGTATATAAATAAAATAAAAGTGTCTAACACGCAGTTCAAGACTGACAAAACCCGCTCTGAAGAGCGGCCGGCTAAACGCCGGTACGTTTTGCAGCTTAACTGCATGTTAGGTTGACACCTATCGGTGCGATAAAATAAATAAAAAATATTTAAAAAATGAAATTTTTATCTGAAATTTTTATCTTGACAAATTAAAACTTGTGTGTTGCAATTAATTAAAGCATATATGAGTATAGGGGGATTGTGTATGAAGTATGAAAAACCAACGATAGAACCATTGTGTGGGTAGCGGGTGTTAATTTCAGATTTGAATGGGTTGATATAAACGGGGTGTAGTGTTGATAATATGCCAGAAGGCAATGGGTAAGTAGATTATTATGAAAGAAGTAGGTAAATACAAGAGGAACGGTTTTTTAGTTTTTTTTGGGACTATAACGTCCCTTATTGGGGATGAAATTGGGAGCGTGGCTATTTCTATCTGGGTCGCCATACAAACGGATAACCCATTAAGCTTTGCTGTTGTTTTTTCAATTAATAAATTCAGCAGAATTTTTTTCTCTTTTTTTTCAGGAAGCATTGTTGATTCCACAAACAAAAAAAAAGTATTATACGTTACTGATTTTATACAAGGTCTCCTATATGTTGTTCTTTTAATTACAGTGGCAAGTCCCTTGGACTTTCAAGTAAAAATTATATTATTTTCGATAGTAAATATTATGACAGGGCTGTGTCTTTCTTTATTTAAGCCAGCAAGTAGGGCTATTTTACCTGAAATAATACCAAGCGAAAAGTTAGCGAAAATGAATTCCGTTTTGGAAGTATCAAGAACGATTGTTTCAACTCTTGGAGTACTTTTTGCAGGCGGTATTGTTATGTTATTTGGTCCTTTCGTTTGTATAATAATTAATGCCAGTACTTTTTTTGTTTCAGCTTTCTCTGAAGTGCTTATTTATTATGAATTTAAGCCCCTTCAACAAGAAACTGGAAGAAAATCGAAATTGAAAAACATCCTTGATGGATACAAATATGTATTTTCAAATAGGGTAGTACTTCTATTAGCGTTAGTTGCGGCTTTATCCAATTTTATTTCAGTCCCAATTTTTTCAAATATTTTAACATACCAATATAAATTTGTTTTTTCTGAAAATCTCCTTGTTATCTCAAATTCAAATTTTTCATTTTTAAAATCAGAAGAAAGTTTTATAACCACAATTTCAACCATTACATTCTTTACTGTTGGGATTGGAAGTATTCTTGGTGGTATTTTCGCAGGAAACGAAAAAAAATATAATCTTCTATTAGCAATTCTTTTTCAAATGGTTTCTTTTTTGGCTATGTTCTTATATTTTTCATTTTTGCCAACTGTACCCATTTCATCAAATTTTTATTTTTTTCTGGCTCTTATTATTTTTATGGCAATTTTGTCAGGTTTATCAATGGGTATTTTCAATGTTTATGTAACAACTCTGTATCAACGAATAATTGAACCAACATTCATGGGGCGATTCTTTGCTTTTAATACGATTTTAATACAACTTTCATCCCCCATTGCAATGCTTCTTTATAGCGCTTTTGTAAAAAGAACTGGGTTGTTTACACCATTGTATCTTTTTTCGTTTTGTATATCAATGATACTTTTCATAATTGTGTATAGGAATAACATGGCAGTTACTCAAAGCGGTAAAGAATAATTGTTTACCATAATAAATTTATAACAAAGGAGGTAGAGATATGGAAAAAGAACTATCATTTATTGATGAGCTAATCAAAAAAGGCACAGTTAAGATTGTTGAAAAGCTTAATGATGAAGATGAAGATGGTATGTTGGATCTTAATTCTCCAGGCATGTCATCTATGCACTACGCATATTAAGAATACTTGAATATGTAAATGGATGTAGCTGCCATGTTTTTTTTAGGAGGTTTTATTATGCAACATTTTTTTAATGTTGGAAAAGATAATATGATGTATGATACCCAAGCAAATAATATTTATATGCTTGATGAGGATATTCATATTAAACCTACAAAACCAACTTTTTCCATTTCCTAATTTTACTTCTAAATGTCCCAAAGGGTGCTACTGTATTTACATGAATAAATTTATAAACTTCCCAAGTCGCAACTTTTGTTGCTCCATCTGCCCATTTTCTCATATGAGGTGTAAAGAGCTCTTCCTCTGTTAGTTCATCTATCATAAGATAAATATCTTCTACGTTTTGTGTTAGTTGTTCTTTTAGTTCCTTTAACGATTTATGCGCATAGGTATCTGTAAACCATTGATATAATTCTCCAAGCTGGTTCCATTTGAATTTATCTGATGGTGTTTTTACTTCTATTCCTTTTTTCTCATCTTCTTCCCATTTCAATACTAAAGTTGTCCATCCTACTTGATAGGCAAGATTTTCAGCCGGTGTCCTATCAACTTCGTCTACTTTTTTATCTTTTAATTCCTCTGGGATATTATAAAACTCTGAAATATATTTTTCAAACGCTTTTTTGATTTCAGTTTTAAGCTCTTCTTTACTTTCGTAATTTCTCATATGTCGCCCTCCGTAGTTTTGTATATAAATATCATACCCAAAAATATTCTTAACAAATATAATATTACGATTTTTGAAATATTACTACTCCAAAGAAAGGGCATAACTCTGCAACTTTGATTATTTTTAAATTAGTATCTTTTATCCATTTCTTAACATCTTCTATTGAATAAAACCAGTTGTCCTTCGGACTATTTTCTTTCATATCATCTATGGTATAAACTTCACTATCATCTATATATGGTTCAATATAATTTTTATATATTTCATCTGGTGTAGTTTCTTTAAGTAAATATCTATAAGCTTTATCAAATAATTTAGTATCTTCATTTGGATTAAATAAAATCAATGTATCACATAAATAGAAATAGCCATTATCATCAATAATATCTGATACATTTTTTAAAGCTTTTACCTTATCGTCCCAAGGAACTTGATGAAATGCTAACATACTAATAGCTTTATCTGCTTTTTGAGAAAAATTCAATTTTTCAAAGCTTCCCTGAATATACTTTATATTCTTACCTACACTTCTTTTTTTGGCTTCATTAAGATTATCTAAATTAGGTTCAATCCCTATTACATTTTCAGATGAATTACTAGCCTTAATCAAAAAATTACCCCATCCTGAACCTATGTCAATAATTCTATCGTTGCTTTGTATATCCATTAAATCAATCATAAAGTCCACTAATTCATTTTTACTTTCATAAGTTTGTCTACCGTCAGGACTTACAAGCTTATTAATATATTTATTTAAAATTTCTGTCCAATCTGTATACATAAGTACCTCCACAAGCTATAATCTTTTTAGTTAATTATAACCAATTAATTAATACATTTCACAATCATATAATCTTACTATTTACACCAATTTTTACCTTATCCCTAGTCTTTAAAAACTTCTCCAAATCAAACAAATTCTTCTTATCATAATCTTCCAACAACGTGTAATTCTTAGTCTTTTGTCTTTTCCAATTCACATTCAAAACGCCGAACAATCATCATCGGAAAACCATGTTATATGGCACAAATAATTACTGTATAAAATATCATTGGTAATAAGTTCTTTATCAATATACGCAGATGCGACCGCCCCCGTACCGGCAAATATATCGGCAAAGCTTTCAAACTGCCCGCAACATTCGCCGATCACCTTTTCTATAAAAGGGAGAAGCCTGTATTTATTTCCTAAGTACCTTCAATTATTTATTTTTGTTGTTTGCATTTTGTACCTGCTATTCAAACAAGTACACTATAGCATAAAATTTGTAAAATTACAATCAACACCTGTTTTACTTGTGTTTACCTTGCCAACCAATGCGTCCATATAATTCAGCTAAGTATTTAATTTTCCTTACTTCCCAATGCGCCGGAATTTTTTCAATCCATGCAATGCCGCTTTCTTTATATGTGTACATGCTTTCCTCTGCTGCCTGTCCCCTCATCTCTTATTCCTAAATTTTCCACTTCTTTCGATAATGTATGTTCCAGTGCCATAAACTCTTTTAAAAGTTTATCCGATCCTTTGGGCACTTCGTAATGATAAAAATAGCGGGTAAAAGGAATTTCAGTCAAATCACTATATTTATGATACGCAGTCACATGCTATATTCAGTACACAACACGACGATATAGACTTGCCAGAGCAACAAGCAAAGCAAAATTCCGAGGATATAAAAAAGACTGTATTAGATCGTAATTTGAATTTAAAAAATAATATTAGCTCAGAGCCTTTTATTTTGCTTAATTTTATTAATTCTTATGCATGTAATTTACGATGTAAATATTGTTACGCATATAAAACGAAAAATATTGAGAAAATGATTATGAGCCCTAAAATTGCTATATATGCCTTTAATTATTTATTTAAATTTTTACAGGAGAATGAAATTAATTATAAAAATATTAATATTAGGTTTACTGGTGGTGGAGAACCTTTAATGAATTATAATCTCATTGAGAGTTTAGTAAATCATGTAAATAGTATATTTGGAAAAAAAGGTATGCAAGACTATAATCTTTTATATGAAATATCAACAAATGGTGTTGACCTTGATGTTAAAAATTTGAGTTTTTTTAAGAAAAATAAATTTAAAATAAAACTTTCCTATGATGGAGATAATTGTTTTCATGATAAACTTAGAAATAACTCTGCTGAAAAAGTATGTACAAACATAAAACAAGCTATAGACTTCTTGGGGGCAGAGAATGTAACCGTTGCTTGTACTATTTCAAATTTGTTTTTTGATTTTAAAAAAAGTGTGCAGAATATTAGAAGCTTAGGAGTAACAAATATAAGGTTTAATTTCAACTTAAATAAAGAAATGGTTTTATTGGAAAGTCAAGAGTCTCAAATGCTTGAAAACATTGATTCGTTGTTCTTATATTATTATGAATGTATTTCTTCAAACGATTTTTTCCGAATAGATAATATTCTAGATATGTTAGTTAATATACTTACTGATGAATATGTATCAAAAAAATGTACAACTTGTAAAGCAGGAATAAATGAAATTGCTGTTACACCAACTGGTGAATTTTTTACATGTCCAAGAATGTGTGAGTATGATAGCCGATTTAATCTTGGAAATATTGTTGATGGTATAGATATTAATCGCAGAAAAATGTTAATTGATTTGACATCTATTGCAAATAAGTATGATTGCTTAAATTGTTGGGCCGTATTTATGTGTGGAGGGTTATGTAATTATGCAAATATGGAATTAACTGGTGATATAAATAAAGTTTATTCTACTAGGTGTGTATATTTAAAGAGAATGATAGAGGGTTGTATGTGGTTATCACATGTCCTGGAACGAAAACGACTAGTTTCCTTATTGACAGAACAAAGATATTAATTATGGAACGTTTAATTGATGTTGTTAAAATATTAAAAAAACAAGATAAAAACTTAAATGTAGGAGTAATAGATTCTGGTGTAACATATGAATTATTGGAAATATTCAATATTCAAATGTCGAAATATAAATGTTTTTTTGATGATAAAAATCCTGTATGTGATTTACTTGGGCATGGGTCTTTTGTCGTTCAAATAATTAAAAATATCTTTCCAAATGCTAATTTCTATATATTTAATGCTTATAAAAATTTTAGTACATCTCAAAATGCAGTATGTGCTGGTATTGAATGGATGCTCGAAAATAACATACAACTTGTAAATTTGAGTAGTTCTAGTTCTGATTTAATTGTAAGTAAAAAAATCTTGACCGTTTTAGAAAGAATGGTTACATCTAATCTTGTTATGGTTGCTTCTGCAATACCGAAACCATCTTTTCCATCAATTATAACATGTCCAAATATTCTAACAGTAAGTGATCTGGATATGTTTCAGAATAATACGATATCAGATGAGGTACATGATACAATCGATATTATAATAAAGGGGCCTTTCAAAAATTTATTTGATATAAATAAAAAAAAATATATTACTGTTCCAATTGGAACAAGTTTTTCCGCAGCTACCATGACTGGATTTCTTTTGTTCTTAAAGTCAATGTTAATTATGCAAGATGAAACATCCACTATTATATGATTGCACAATACGCGAAGGCGAACAATCCGCAAATACAAGTTATGATTTAAAAGACAGACTTGAAATTGCGGAGCTATTAGTTTCGTTAAACATAGACTACATAGAAGGTCCATGGCTTGTGAGTGAGGATACAGAAGGATTAAAATTCTATCATGAATTAAATAAAATAAAAAATTATCGCAAGTAAATAATTACTAATTCGTCCAAACGTAATGTATGATAAATGCAACAACCTTGACATTTTAAAAATATTATGCTATAATAAAAAAAAGGTATAAAAATGATAAAATCCTTCAAATTTTTTAGCTTTTTGTTGTATTTTTTTGTCGTAATTTGTCTTTCTGCTTGCACCAATTCAAATAACGATGGTGACATTGTAACTGTGTACGATTCTAGTGATAATAAAATAGCAGAATTCACATCAGAAAAAGATATAGTTTATTTTGCCGAATTAGTGGGAAATAGTACCGAAAATATTGATGAAGATAATTCAACCATATTATATCGTGGTCTCCCCAAAGATGCCAAAATAAGTTTTAAGTATGTTTTCACTCACAAGAGGAATAACGGTCAAAAGACATCTGTCAATTTCTTTGTATATGAAAATTACCCTTATATAACATTAGGCGGTATCCCTTTAATTACCCCTTTAACTTGGGAGTTGTCAGCAGATGATAATAATTTTCTGCAAAGTCCAACAACACGTGAAAATAAATAGTTAGCTGTTATCTAGTTATACCGAATTTAAAAAATGCATATCGTGTATTACTTACTCGTGCGAGACAGGGCTTTATAATTTTTCTGCCAAAGGGCGATGCCTCAGATAAAACAATGAATCCAAGTTATTATAATGGAATTTTTAATCCTTTTGATATTGGAAATAAAAGAGGCTTTTTAATTTCCAATTTGTCTGGCGAAAACACGAAAAATTTAATATATAGGGATATACAGGATTCTAAATTATTAGCTGTATTAAAGTTGTTTGAAAAAAACATAACTACAATGAATGCTAATATTATAATTCATGATGACACGATCATTTTTTATAGTAAGAAAAACATCTTTAAAAGTAAAAAATTCAAAATAATATATTTTACTATACGCTTTGATAAAAAAACAAAACTTTTTTATTCAAAAATTCATTACGACATATATGGTACAAATATTATTGTAAAAACGACAAGCCATAAATTTATTTTGGCTGTTTCAAAGAATATATATTATTTTTATGTAAAAATACTGCATAAAAACTTGGGTATAAAATTAAAATATACAAAAAAATGGATTTACTTATTCAATGATTCGGAAAAATTTCGATTAAGCCGTTCAAGTGATATGCTTTTTTCTATTAAACAGCTTATCTATTTTTTTAATAAATTCCATACGAAAGGTTCCTCAACTTAAAGATAACTGTAATATTTTAAGTTTTAATTCATATACCAACTATCAAAAATGCGACTATATTTTTGGAGCTAAAAATTTCTTGAGCAGTAAAGTTTAGGCTTATAAAAATAAATTAACATAGAAACATAGTTTTAATAAAAGAAGCTGGGTTAAGAAAAGAAAACCTAACCCCCGCTTCAACCTGACATTTGCTACGCAAATGCAGGTTAAGCAGTAGTTAGAAGGCTACTTATTCGGTGCAAGGTAACGAAGATTATCCTTTTGCTGATGAGGTAAATTAGTAAAAAATGTCAAATGAGCAAAAACAATAAAAAACAACAAAGACTTAATAAAACTTAAATTTTATGGGCAATACTACTTGCAATTTATAATTTTCGTGTTCGCATTGCTTGAACGCTTGACAAGAAAGCTAATTTTTTATATACTCATGTCGTGTAGGAGGTAATACACATGAAGAAAAGTACATTGACATTAATGGTACTGACGGTTTTTGCTGTGCTTGCTTTTGGTTTGGAAACAAATAGCAAAAAAAATTTATTTACAGGTTTTGACGGCATTGAGCTAACTTCGCAAGAATCGCGTCTTATTACCGGCGGTGAAACGTATGTTTTTTATGATCATGTTGCGTTTGGAAAGTATCATACTGGGATTGCCGTTACGGACAAAGCAATTACTGAGCCGGATTTTGAGGTGAAAGAAATAATTGAGTATGGCCCGGAACATGGTTTTTCTAAAAGCAGTTCCAGCTCTTTAGGCTTTGGGAATAATGTTCGACATACGGATTACGAGTCTAAAAGGTCTGAGAAGAAAAAGGTAAAAACAAACCTAAAAAAATACAGTCCTCAAGAAGTTCCAGTACCGGAAGGTAAAACGGTTGCGGAATTTGATGAAGATGTTATGAAGGCTGCAAAAGACTACGAAGCGAAGAAGCCGGAGAAATATAAGATTCATAAGAATAGCTGCAATACGGCAACGTCATCAATAATAAAAGATTCCGGCGGTAATGTTAAACCTAAAAAATCGGTTCCCGGATGGAAAAAATAATCAACAAAAACTAAGAACACGTCTATAAGTTTTGAGTGTATAGTGTATAGTTGTGTTCTTAGGTGAAGGAATACCAGATGAAATATAGTGTTAAAATATTGGCAATATTTTTAGTAATGCTTTTTGCTTGCTTTTTTTTTCAGTCATGTATGTGGTTTCAGAGGAAAAGTTTCGCATCACCGGGTGAGGATTGCGGAGCAGGTTGGAAATACCCTAAAAAATATGCAATTAGATCCGAATATTCAAGACATAATACTCCATGTGAGCATGTATACTGCGATGATGAATTTGATTTTAAAGAGAAAGGAGTTCTAAAAGGTTCATTTATACTCCCTCGCCAAACCTATTTTTATGGACTTGGATTTCAAATATATCTTTCTGAGTTCTATGGGTTAGTGGAGCGTCCCCCAAAAGAATTATATGCGCTTGTCCGTATACCGGTTACGCTAGTTTTTGAGTGGGATGGAAAAGACGGTAGCAGGAAACGGGTAGAGGCAAAGCCTGACCTTAACCGAAATGGAGCTATTAGGAATTATACATGGGAGGGTTATATAAATTTTGCTTATGTGCCATTACCCTATGAGAAAAAAATTGATTATACGCTTATATATGATAAGGGCGAGTTCTTAAAAGATAGAGACTATCCGCTTGTGTATAAACTTGTGAAAGAAGGAGAGAATTTAAAAAAAATTGATATGACAGAGTTGCTCGAAAAAGATAGAACACTATGGAAAGCTCATTTTGTTGTCGGTGAAGGTCCTGTAAAGGGATTTCCTGATTTTAGTAGAAAACCGGCACGTGATTAATTAAAATGGGGACATCAGTGAAGCTACTCGATCGAAAAAACATTGTTTTCGTATTATTGATTTGTTCTATGTTTGCTCTATTTGCTATTGATGTCCCTGATATTTCGCAAGTTAAATCTTTTGAAAGTTTAAAGTTTACCGGTGTACATGAGCAGGGTGCGGACAGGTCATGTGGGCTTTCTGTTCTTTCGTCGATTCTCAATTTATATCTTGGTCATAACACAGATGAGAATACTCTTATTAGCCGGTTTCAATCTTCACTGCAGGAAAATGAAGAATTGAGCTTGCAACAAATGATGAACATTTTTTCGGCATACGGTTATGTATCGAAAACCTATCGGACTGATATTGTAAACCTAATAAAAGCCGTTAAACTTTATGCACCTGTTATCGTGCATTATAAAAAGCCTGATTTACACTTTGCCATTGTTCTATATGCGGATGATAAATGTTTCGTTACTGCCGATCCTGTTTCAGGCATTGAAGTTCAAACAGTAACAGCTTTTCAAAAAAGATGGTCAAACATTATGCTTCTGATAAAGATGCCAAAGGATAAGTTAAATAAAAACCTACTCAACGATACTGTCAAAAGAGCTCTTGAAAAAGCAGAGTTGATGGAAAGGCGTGCAAGACATGTGTGGTAAAAAAATTTTTTTTGTGTTGTTATTTTTTATAGGTCTGCAAAGTCTTTATGCTGAAAAATCAGATCATGAGCGAATTGGACGAGAAAAAGAAAAAATAATAACAATTGAACTTGACTCATCATGCAATATGCAATTTTTTACAAGCAGTGGATACAATGTATATACCATTTCTCCACAGGTAGGCTTTAATTTTATCGTATTAAATGATTATATTTTTACGATAAACCAACCATTTACCATTAGATTGAATGATATTGATAGCAGATATGAAGCTTCAAAACAAAATGGACTCAAATTTGCAGTTGATGATATTGGATTAAACTTCACATGGAGAAAGCCATATAAATCATGGAGGTTTAACGTTGGAACTGATATGACGATTCCAACCGCTCCATATAAGGCAAAAAATGAGACGCATTTTGTAAGTGGAACAGGGCGCTTTTCACAATCGTTGTTATTTAGTGTGTCATATATAAGTGATCCTGTCATTATTGGTGGTAATATTGTATATACGTTTGTAACGCCACAAATAAAAAATGATAAAACAGCATGGATACCATGTATTTTAACAACGGGACTTAACATTACAACTGTTTTAAATAATTACTTCTCAATATCTATTTCTGGGAACATAAGTTGGAATAGCAATGAACTATTACAAAAACAATATCAACATGGTCAATCCAGCGTGGCGGAAACAATTCAACTTCAAGCTTCATGGCAAAAAGAAAAGTGGTCATTAATAACAGCGATTTCTATCACCTATAATGAACAGGCTTTACATCCTAAATGGACATTAGGGTATATGTATAAATTATTTGAAAAATAAAATTTTATATTCTTGTTTTTAAAACATGCGGAATTTTGTAGTGCGTTTTTAAGGAGCGTGTTAAACGCTGAAACTTCGGCACTTTTTTCAAGGTGCACTTTTAATCTTGACAGCTTGCGAAACTCGGCATTATTCACATGCCGTTTCTCAAGTACTGTTTGCAAAACGAACGGAACTTCGATAGTTAAAAACCCGCTTGATAAAAAAACGAATTTTTGCTACGATAGTTATATGGGGATTTATATATGAAAAAACGTATATTGACATTGATTGTGTTGACGGTTTTTGCTATGTCCGTTTTTGGAACGGAAACAAATAGCAAAAAGAATTTATTTGTTGGTTTTGATGGTATTGAGCTAACTTCGCAAGAAGCGAGTCTTATCACCGGCGGTGAAACGTATGTTTTTTATGATCATGTTGCGTTTGGAAAGTATCATACTGGGATTGCCGTTACGGACAAAGCAATTACTGAGCCGGATTTTGAGGTGAAAGAAATAATTGAGTATGGCCCGGAACATGGTTTTTCTAAAAGCAGTTCCAGCTCTTTAGGCTTTGGGAATAATGTTCGACATACGGATTACGAGTCTAAAAGGTCTGAGAAGAAAAAGGTAAAAACAAACCTAAAAAAATACAGTCCTCAAGAAGTTCCAGTACCGGATGGTAAAACGGTTGCGGAATTTGATGAAGATGTTATGAAGGCTGCAAAGAAATATAAAGCTAGAAAGTCAAAGAAGTATAAGATAAAAAAGAATAGTTGCAACACGGCAACTTCAACAATAATAAAAATGCCGGCGGCAATGTTAAGCCCAAAAAATCAGTTCCCGGCTGGAAAAAATAACTGATAAAGCTTGAGGGTAGTTCATATGTTTGGAAAAAAATCATGTCTATTATTTCCAGCCAGGATTTTAAATATGGCGGAAAAACATAGTTACTTATTACCACTGTTTGCTATTATGTGTTTTCTTTTTTTGTCTTGTTGCTTGGCTGGTCCTAAAAAATATACAATAAAATCCAAATATTCGGAGAAAGATAAGGGCGGACATTTTTACCAAATATACTGCGATGATGAATTTGATTTTAAAGAAGCCGGTGTTCTTAAAGGCTCTTTTATGCTTTCTTGGCAAACATCCTTTACTGATCTTGGGTGGGAGATAATTTTACCTCAGTTTTATAGCTATGCTTCCGGCGAAGCACAAGGTAAATATGATACTTTTTTTCATATGCCAGCTGCGCTCGTTTTCGAGTGGGATGGAAAAGACGGCAGAAGGAAACATGCAGAGGTCTCACTTAATCCCGATACGGACGACGAATATACTCTTGACGGGTCACTGTGTTTTGATTACGTTCCGCTACCGCGCAATAAAAAAATTGATTATACATTAACATATGCTAAGGGGGAGTTCTTAGAACATCCGTATTTTAAGACACCTATTGTGTGGGACCTTGTTAGAATCCACGGCACCACAGGGGATGATATTTCTTGTTTTGAAACAGTTGATAAAACGGAACTACTAAAAACCGATGATAGTTTATGGAAAGGGCGCTTTGTTGTCGGTGAAAAATCAAGAGATTTTTGGGGATTTCCTGATTTTAGTAGAAAACCGGCACGGGATTAATTAAAATGGGGACATCAATGAAGTTAAAAAATAGGAAAGCGGAAGTATAAATTTTATATTGAAGGCAATCTAAATATAGAAGGAAGACAAGAAGAGGAATTCAAAACTGTTATTGAAATTGAAATAAAATGTGAACTTTAGGGCGAAGTAGGGTAGTGGTAGTATGTGGCTTTACGGTACTTCGGGAATTATAATAATAGAAGCGTAGTTTTAAAAAAATGGAAAGAATATTTCTGAAAGAAAAAAGAAATTGAGAAATCTAATTCTGTAAAAGAAATAGTTTTGCCATAACACCCGCTTCAACCTGACATTGCGGACGAGCCGCAAAGCAGGTTAAGCGAATGTTATGCTCACACGCCCACTGGCGTGGTGGTTAATATATCTAGTAAGATATTTTTAAGGAAAATAAAATGAAAAAAGAATTAGTAATTAGAGATCCTGAAAATAAAAGAATAAAACAAATGATCAAAATTGATATATCAGCGGAAATTCAGGCTGAATGTAAGAGAAGTTTAGATTTTGTTCTTTTTCAGCAAAGCCAACAGATTTCTCAACTTTTTGAATTTATCGATCAAAAGCATACATATGGAATTATGGCAGAAATTGGAACTGCAATTTTGGGGATAGATGAATTTAATTCACTTGATGCTGATGAGAAAAAACTATATCAATTTCAATATCATATATGTTTTGATAAATTATGTTATAGTTTAATTAATCTTTGTACTCAATTAATTTTTTCATTAGCAAGACTACCGGACAATCTTTTAGATCAAACTTTTATAAAAAAAACTATTGAAATGATTTATAGTTCTAGTGAAGTTTATATAAACAAAAGTAATAATATTTTTCCTGGACAGAAAGAAGTTTTAAATGGTTTAATAAAAAAACTTATAGAATTGTACAATCAAAAATTAAACACTGCGATTTTATTGTGTGAGCAAAATAATTCATTCTGGGAAAGAACGTTAATTTTTAGTCAATCAATAAATCAAGGTTGCACTCTCTTTGATGCTTTTGCTAATGTATTGATTTATTCAGAAAATCAAAATCAGTTTAAGAACTATTTAATAGCTAATAAGTTAAATATAAATTTTATTGAAAGTCTCAATTTAGAATAATAAAAAATATGAAATTCCTAATACAAAATTTTGTATTGAAGAACTTAAAAGCGGAAATTTAAAAGAAGCAAGAAGAATTGCATTAAAAAAACATGCTAAAGAAGCAGAAAAATATTTAAAAAATGATGATAACGATAATTTTCCTGATTTAGTATATGATTAATAATATTTTAATTTTTGCCATAGCACCCGCTTCAACCTGACATTTGTTTTGCACAAATGCAACTTAAGCGAATGTTATGTGGACTGGGGCTGTACTCGGAAAAGACATGGTATCCCCCTACTTGCCAAAAAAGTTTTTTAAGGCAAGATAAAACCATTCCACCGGGCGCGAAAACATATCAAAGTGATGTTGAAAGTTCTCATAGGTTGATAGAGGATGAATTTTACGCTCTTGAGTATTTTTACGGCTTCAAGGATTTTATAGATAAGGCATATAAATACCAAAAGTATTTTAATTTTGAGCGAATGAATAATTACAAAGGAGGCTCTCCGGTACAACTTTTGAATGAAGCGGATGAAACTATTGACATAAAAGTGCTTGACTTTAAGCCGTTAATTGTGGATAATTACTTAAAAGAAAACCTGAAATTTTTCAAGGTCATTGCCTCATAAAAATGCTCGTTCGGGGGTATCATGTCCGGTAAAAGACCAATCCGACCTTATCTGGAGTAGGCTTCTTGGAGGAAGAAATGGAAAAGTTAAAAAAAGAGGCAATTAATGATTGAAATAATAAAAGTTGTAACTCCAATACTAACAGCAATTGTAGGTCTTTTTACAAAAAATATTTTTTTATCTCGTTCTATGAAAAAAGCTGAAATTTTTAAACAAATTAAAAAAGAATATCTTGAGGATAAAATAATAGGATATTACTATTTCCAATCATTCTTAGGGGTTTCTTTACCTAAAAATCAAATTGATTTTATTTTAAATTCAGAAGAAGCTTATTCGATATTAAAGGTGATAAAAAATTCTAATGGTAAATATACATTTGATGGCAAGAAATTTAAGAGTAAAATAAACAAATTGCAACGCGTTTTTGCTTATACTGGATACTTTATTTCTTCACTAGTTTTAATGTTTTATTTATTATTTAATAGTGAAATACAAAAGTATATAAGTTTAAAATTATATATACTAGTTTTTATCTTCTTGTTTGCTATCTGTATGCCAATTTTAATACGTAGTATAGTTTTTATTACAGAAATAAGGGATGTACAACAATTAGAAAAATTGACACAGAAAAGAAAAAGAAAAAAGAGGCACATAACACAGTTTTTAAATTCAACACACGGAATTGAGTGTGTTTAAAATGTAAAATGATATTATATGGACAAGCTAATCACTTGCAGTTAAGGAATAGCTTATTCGGGATAGACCTATATACTAATGGCAATAGAAAAATAAAAATGAATTTATAAGGAGCATTAAATGTTTTCTGGATATACTGATGAATATGATGGCAAGAAATTATATAAATATTACTCTTACAATGATTGTATGGACAATATGTTTGCACCAGTAATTAATCATACTTTACGATATAGAAATCCAATTTTTTTTAACGATCCATATGATTGTTATATAGCAGCCAAAGTTAATGGTCAAATACAGTCTGTCCGCTCTAACCAAATGAATGGGGTTTTTGTCTGTTCCTTAACAGCTATATCTGACGCTATATTAATGTGGTCCCATTATGCTTCAAATCATGAAGGATTTGTAATTGAATATGATTATGAGGAATTAAAAAAAATTAATTATCAACAAATGGAGGTCTTTTCTAAAGTTATCTATTCTGATGATATTATAGTTAAAGATTTTTTTTCATCAAATGCAGAAAAAGCTGTCGTACAAGCTATATTTCACAAATCTTTATGTTGGAACTATGAAAACGAAATTCGTTCTGTAATTTATAATGGTTGCAAGAAAGAAGAGAAATATATAGATATTACTTTAAATTCAAATGCGATATCAGCAGTACTGTTAGGTAGCCATTTTATAAAAAAACGCGAAGGAAAGATACCTGCTTTTTTGAAGAGATTGCATCACGATAAAAAGCTATATTATATGCAATTACTTTCTGATAAATATCACTTGGAAAAAAGAAATGACATTAAAAATGATTGGTTTGAATAATTAAGAAAAATCGTCTAACACCCGCTTCAACCTGACATTGCGGACAAGCCGCAAATGCAGGTTAAGCGGCAGTTATTGTGACACCGCCTATGCGGCGGTGAAGTAGAACAAGAAGCAGAATATTAGGGAAAATTACAGATTATGAAAATTGAGATGGGAGAATCATTGCTTCAATCGTATTTAAAACATACGAAAAAATGTATTATTTCGCAAACTAATTGGAAAACATCTTCAAATTGGAATATAGATGAGAATACAAACCTTCAACTAAAAAAGACCTTTGAAAAAATAAAGGCAAATACAAATTTTTCAGAAGTTTTCAAAAATAATGGATTAACACAAATATTGAGACAAGCTGAAATTGATGTGGTTGGAGTAAATAAAGAGGAAAAGGTTTACATGGTTGAAGTGGCTTTCTATGAAAGAGGCTTAAACTATGGCGATAAAGATAAAACACGAAATAAAATTTACGAAAAGTTGTTAAGAGCTTATCTTATCGGACTCGCCTATTTTCAAGAAAAAAGCTATGAAATAATTTTTGCTACACCGAAAACAAATCCTGCTGTTCAGGAAACAATAGAAAAATCATTTGATGATTTACAAAAAGAATTTGGAAGTGAAAAAGTAATCTTCAAATTTATCACCAACGAAGATTTTAAAAATGAAGTTTTACTTCCTACATTGCAAACAACAGAAGAAGATGCTGACTCAAATGAATTATTTTTGAGAACATATAAAATGCTTGAAATGTTCGATTTGATAAATAAAGACAATATTTCACGTAAACCCCACAAAATAATTACAATCAAAACAATAAAGCCATCAACTGATAAAAAAGAAAGCGACTCTGAAAAATTATTAAGAGATTTACGTAGTGTTGGTTTTACAACTTTTGTAAAATACTATAAATATTATAAAAATCCAAGTTATACATCTGGGGATATAGAACAGCTTTTAAGAACAATAGAAGGTTTTGAATTAAGCAGCTGCGCTACAAAAGCATCAACTGGGAAAAGTATTATCAATCGTGGAGCTGGAAAATCAGCCTTAAAAATAATTTCAGATGCAAATAACATTGATAAAGAAATAATTCGGGCTGCACATGAATTATGGAAAGAGGAAATATAACACAATAACTCAGTTTTCGTGCGGACATTTTGCTTTGTCTCAGTTTTTGCTAAGTAGCAAAACGGAGAAGCATTAACAGCAAAAACTGCGCCAATTCCGGCGTTGCCGGAACCGCAAAATGCAGCACAAAACAACGTTAGACGGACGCCTATTGGCGCTAAATTTAAAAACAAGAAATCGCATACTCGACTAAATTTATAGTTTTATTATTTTGTTTTTTGGTACTTTCGTCTTCCCTTTTTGCTGGAACTAAGGTATATTACTATGTATATGAGAAAGGTCTTTGTACTCAAGGAGGCGCTGATTAATTCAATCAAGAATTAAGGTCGCCTTTCAAAAGCACGGGTTATATTTTTAAAAGGCTACCTCTCATTGTCGCAATATGACAGCCAATACCCTGTGTTAAGTGCAAGCGAAGAAACCCCGTGTGTCAACATCAAAAAATACAGAGCCTATACATAAAAATGGAGACTATGTATCTGGAAATACAAAGTGATAAAAAAGGCACTGATTAAACGGAGTCAAGCCTTTCATCAGCGTTTCTTTACGCGTGCTTCCTAAGAGCGTCGATGTATAGCGCTTCACCGTGCCGCTTTATAGTACTATAAACTGCCACTGTATAGTGCCTTAAAGTGTCAGTGTATAGCCGGTAATACTGCCGTTTTATAGTGCTTCACAGTGTCGATGTAAAGAGCTTAATCGTGTCGATGTATAGCGCTTCATAGTGTCGCTGTATAGTACTTAAGAGAGGCACTGTATAGTACTTGCAGCGATCGTGGACAAGTACATACCTCTCTTTTATCTCCCCGTTGGTTTTGCTATAATTCATAAGGAGGCACTGATTAATTCAATCGAGAATTAATCAGTGCCCAACCTTTAAAATTTATTGTTTCGCAAATGTTCCTTAAAATTCAGCAAATGAGTGAACCTCAGTTCACGAACGAGCTGAATTTTCGCCGTTTCAAGAAAACGAGAAACGGCGGTATAATAAGCGATGTTTTGAAAACCATCATATTGCCAAGTTTTTCAAAACTCGTCAGTTTAACGAGCCGCGCTATTTCAGCGGCGAAGTTAAACGTCCAGAATTCTACATTATTATACTGAACATTGAGAAACAATTAGGAAACGATGTTAAACGGCGTCAAGCCTTTCATCAGCGTTTCCATAACGGGACAATACTATGGCGACAATTCTTATGCTTGATGATGAAAAGCCTATTTTGGAACTGGTGAAAAACGGGCTGCAAAAAGACGGACATCGCGTTGCGGGCTATACAACTGCGGCGGCGGTTCCGTTTGATACGCTGAACAAATATGACTTGATTATCCTTGATATTATGATGCCGGGTATGGATGGGCTTTCGTTTTGTACTAAAATCCGCTCGCTGGTAGACTGTCCGATTCTCTTTCTCACTGCAAAAACGATGGAACAGGATATTACTTTCGGGCTCGGCATTGGAGCTGATGATTACCTTACAAAACCGTTCCGTATTGCAGAGTTACGGGCGCGGGTGAATGCACATCTCCGTCGCGAACATCGGGAGCGACACAATGCACTGAACTTTGACCGGATAAAAATTGATTTATCCGCAAAAGAATTATCGGTCGATGATACAGCCGTTCCTTTAACGAAAAGCGAATATTTAATGTGCGAGTATCTTGCACGACATAGGGGACAGGTCTTTTCAAAAGAACAAATTTATGAAGCGGTCTTCGGTTTTGACGGCGATAGTGATGACTCCACTATTTCTACGCATATTAAAAATATCCGAATAAAACTGAGTAAACAGAATATTCAGCCGATAACGACGGTATGGGGAATCGGATATAAATGGGAATAAAAACAAGATCGCTGAAACGCTCATTTTGGAGTTTTTTACTTTTGTTACTGAGCGGTTTACTGTGTGCAGTTGCCGTTCCATTCGCACTGATGCTCACCGGAGTCGCTACGGGATATATCACCTATGCGGATCACTCCGAACGGATGACAAAAAATATTGTTCCGATTATTGCTGCAACGCCCGACTTGCAAGCGGTAGAACTTCCGATGAACTGTAAGTATCTTGTGTTGGATAAAAATTATCATGTAATTGAAGCTTCATTAACAGGTGACGATTTACGGCATGCGCTGGAATATGCTTTCTCAGGAAAGCAGAATGACAATCTGAATAAGCAATATATCTTAGTAAGTCGTGAAAAAGAATTTGTGGTGCTCCAATATTATATCGGCTCGCAATTTATTAATCCATGGTTTTATAAACATTTCTCGTCGCCTGAAATTCTTCTCGCTCTTCTCATTGGAATAAATTGTATTGCGGTGTGCAGTATATTAACGGCGAAGTTTGCACAGAATATGCGGGCGGAACTGAGTCCGCTTTTTGAAGCGACAAAACAAGTGACGGAACAAAATCTCGACTTTAAAGTCGGTCATTCAAAGATTACAGAATTTCAAGACGTGCTTATTTCGTTTTCCGACATGAAAGATAATTTAAAAACTTCGCTGGAACAACAATGGAAGGCGGAAGCATTGCAGCGGCAGCAAATTGCGGCACTCGCACATGATTTGAAAACACCGTTAACCGTTATTCAGGGAAATATCGATTTGATCCATGAAACCGAACTCACGGAAGAGCAGCGCGTATACGCTTCATACATCACGGAAAGTGCCGTAAAGCTCGGCTCGTATATTAAAGCTTTAATCGATATATCACAGACCGGCTATCAACTGCATTTGGAAGACATCGATATAGCCGAGTACATGAGCCGGTTACAAGTGCATGCAGCATCGTTATGTTGTAGTAAAGGAATTTCTTTCAGCATGGAAATAGATCCTGAGCTCGGTGTTATCAAGGCGGATAACTTGCTGCTTGAGCGGGCAATTATGAATGTTGTTACGAATGCAGCGGACTTTTCTCCGGCGCATGGAAACATTTTCATGGTGGTACGGAAAAGAAACGGCTTTTTGGAAATTACCGTCTTGGATGAAGGAAGCGGTTTTTCAGAGGAAGCGCTCCGATATGCACCGGAACAATTTTTTATGGGAGACAAAAGCCGTAGTTCCGATATGCACTTTGGTATGGGGCTTTACATTACCGCAGGTATTCTTAAAAAGCATCACGGAGAGCTGGTACTGAAAAATTCCGAAACTTCTCACGGTGCCGAGGTTAGTATGAAAATACCGTACGCCGAGATACATACTTAAGGAAACGCTCATTAAAGCCGTGATACCGTTTAATAGCGTTTCCTTAAAGAATAATAAAGATACGGGATATTTACGCTACACGATGGTAACGCATTCCGGTATTCAGCATTACGATAAAATCAGACACGAAGTAAAAGAGCAAGAACTTAAGAATCAGGTATCTTTTACTCTCATTACAAAAATACTTATGGGAACACTTGGCTGTGTTCCAGCATATGATAGATATTTTATTGCAGGAATAAAGAA
>CALDWC010000049.1 GCA_937923945.1 uncultured Treponema sp. | reverse complement strand
GAAGCCTATGCTTTCAATCATCAAGTGTACAACGCAATGGGGACGTGTTATGTAAAGCTCGGTATGCCGGATATTGCCTTGCGGTGGTATACAAAAACGCTGGAACAGTATCCGAATGACGAAGAAGCGAAAATCGGCATTATTGCCTGCCACGAACAAATGGAAAATTCACCGCTGATTGACCGGTCCTACCGTGAATATTTTCAGCAATTTCCCGATAACGTTCCGCTGCGAGAAGAATACGTTTCGTTTTTGCAAAAAGAAAAAAACTGGGGCGAGGTCGTCAGTCAGCTTGAAGCGTTAGCAAATCTCACCCGTGAAAATAAAGATTTTGAGTTGGCTTTTGCACTCCGTAAAAACGGAGATTTTCGCAGAGCTGCAATTTTATTTCGTAATATGTTGAAAACGCGGCAAAACGAACCGATTTTACTGCATAACTTGGTGTATTGTCTTGATAAACTCGGACAAACCGATACCGCAATTACGATTTTACAGCTTGCACGGCAAACTTTCGGTGAAAATCACGATACGATGATAATCGAAGGTATTTTATGTATGCACTGCAACCGAAAAGCGGAAGCAATTCGCCTGTTTCAGTATGTGGCGGAAAAGGATCCGAAAAACGAAGCGGCTATTCGATATCTCAAGCAAGTGCACATGGGTCTTTAGACACGGAAATCAATACGGAACACACCGATAAAGCAAGAAGCATCGCGATTTTTTCAAGACGGGATGGAAGCGGGTAAAAATCGCATATCATAAACTATCCCCTTAAATTTTTCAGCGATAATTGTTATAATAAAAGACATGCCTTTTGATACACTAAAAAACAAAATTGCAGCTTGGAACGAAATGCAGGAAGCACAAAAAATATGCGCGCGTGCACAGGAAACTTCACTGTACGGTTTAGACAACGGTGCCGTTTGTTTTTTTTTACAAAGCTTTTTACAAAAAAATAAAACCCACGTCTGCGTTGTTGTTCCCACTGAAAAAGAAATTTCTCCGATGCTTTCGGATATTGAAACGGCGGGATTTGAGGCAGGCATTTTCCCGTGGTGGGGCAATCTCGCATACCGCGGTTTGGCAAAAAACAGTACGGTGTTTGCAGAACGCGTCAACGCCCTTTTGAACCTCGCTGAAAATGAAAACCAAATCACGGTTATGTCGCAACGTTCGTTTATTACCGCCGTTCCGCCGCCCGCATACATTGCGGAAAACTGCATTAGCATTGCAGTCGGTCAAAGCGTCGATACGGAAGAGCTGGCGGCACAGCTGACACGGCTCGGCTTTTTACGTGTCAGCAAAGTTTCAATGCGCGGCGAGTTTGCGCTTCGCGGTGAAGTAATTGATATTGCGCCGATGTATAGTGAAAATCCCGATGAAGCATTTCGGGTACAATTCGATTTTGACAAAATTGAAAAAATAAAAGTATTTAATATTTTAAGTCAAGACTCAAAAACGGAATTAAAAAAAATCCGTATTGCACCGACAAAAGAAGTGGTGTGGGATGATGCCACGGTTCAAACTTTACAAAAAAATATTGAAACACTACCCTATTTTGAAAAATACCTTACGGAAAAAAATACTTCACCGGAACAACTTGCGCATTTTTTTGAAATAGTTGCCGAAACGAAAACATTTGAAAACGAAGAATTATTTTTCCCCTTATGTTTTGAAAAAAAATATTCGGTGCTGGATTATCTTTCGGAAAACTCGGTGGTTATTTTCAGCGAATATACGCGTATGAAAAATGCGAGCGAAGTGATTGCTCGCGAGTATGAAAGTCTTTACAAAAAAGCGACCGCATCAAATGAGTTTTATACCGACAAAAAGTTTTTTCTGCCGCTTCCAAAACCCGCTCATTTCGTTTTTAACTTTGAACAACTGGAAACGGAAACAAGCACCGGCGTGCGCAAAATTTATTTAAAAAGTTTTTCCGAAAATGAATCGACGCAAGGCAGCGCAAGCGGCAGCGGTGAAAAAACGAATGCACCGCTTAAAAGTAATTTCCGCTTTACCGTTGAAGAACCCAAAAGTTTTTTTGGCAATATTATTTACTTGAAAGAAACACTGCAAGGTTTAGTAGACAATAATTGGAGCGTGTTTATTTTTGCCGAAAGCGACCATCAGGCGGTGCGCATAAAAAGTTTTCTCCCCGATTTTGAAATCGAAATTTTGCCGTACAGAATTTCATCGGGTTTTTCAATCGAAGATTTAAAAATTGCCGTCATCAATGAAAATGAAATTTTCGGAAGAAGAAGGCGTATTCCGAAATCGCTCAAACAAACGCGCAGTTCGGTAATTGATGTATTCGTCGATCTTTCCGTCGGTGATTATGTGGTTCACGTCAATTATGGGATTGGGCAGTTTCGCGGCATTGAGCGCGTCAACGCGATGGGAACCGAACGCGATTATATTGAGCTTTTGTACGCAAATGAAGAGCGTATTTTTATTCCGATTGAGCAAGCAGACTTGGTGCAAAAATATTTGGGTAATGAAGGCGAAGCGCCGCGGCTTGACACTATCGGCTCAAAGTCATGGGAAGCGAGAAAATCAAAAGTAAAAAAATCGGTCGAAGACTTGGCGGCAAAATTGCTGGAACTGTATTCGAAGCGGAAAACGTCAACCGGTTTTGCCTTTCCGCCCGATGACGAATGGCAACTTGCGTTTGAAGCAGCGTTTCCCTACGAAGAAACGGAAGATCAGCTCACCTGTATCAGTGAAGTAAAAGCGGATATGGAATCGCCGGAACCGATGGATCGGCTCGTGTGCGGTGATGTTGGATACGGCAAAACCGAAGTTGCAATGCGAGCGTGTTTTAAAGCGAGCATGGCGGGAAAACAAACGGCGTTTTTAGCGCCGACCACGATTTTAGCGGAGCAGCATTATCAAACGATGCTGGAACGATTTAAAAATTTCCCGATTAAAATTGCACGTCTTTCTCGGTTTGTGCCCCGCGGTGAACAGAAAAAAATTTTGGATGATTTGCTCATCGGTAAAATCGATATATTGGTCGGCACACACCGAATTATCCAAAAGGATGTAAAGTTTAAAGATCTCGGGTTAATGATCATTGATGAAGAACAGCGATTCGGTGTGAAGGATAAAGAGCGGCTGAAAAAAATGCGAAACAATGTTGACTGCCTCTCGATGAGCGCGACCCCGATTCCGCGGACGCTTCATATGTCGCTTTTGAAAATCCGCAAGATGAGTTTAATTACAACACCGCCGCAAAATCGAAAACCGGTTGAAACTTCTATCCACGAATTTGATTTGGAACTTGTTGCAAAAGCAATCCGCAATGAAATTGAGCGCGGCGGACAAGTGTTCTATTTGCATAACCGCATTGAGAGCTTGGAGGAAACCCGCTACATGCTGCAAAAAGCATTGCCGGAAGTGATGTTCGAAACTGCCCACGGTCAAATGTCAAGCGATGAAATCGAAGAAATTTTTACCCGATTTAATGCCGGCGGTTTCCAAGTTTTAATCTGCACAACGATTATCGAAAACGGTATCGATATTCCGAATGCGAATACGATTATCATTGACAGAGCCGATATGTACGGAGTGTCTCAACTGTATCAGCTGCGGGGACGGGTCGGACGCTCCGACAAAAATGCATTTGCGTATTTACTGTATCCGCAAGGAAAAGTGTTATCCGAAGTGAGCGTGAAGCGTCTACAAACAATTTCCGACTTTACCGAGCTCGGCTCCGGTTTTAAAATCGCAATGAAAGATATGGAAATCCGCGGTGTCGGAAATTTACTGGGAAGACAGCAGTCGGGAAATATTTATTCGGTTGGTTTCGATTTGTATTTGCATTTACTTGATGTTGCGATTCGTGAACTTGAAAATAAAAATTATGTACCCGAAACCGAAACCGTGATTGAACTTGAATACACCGGATTTATTCCCGACACGTATATCAAATCGGAAGACACAAAAATGGAAATTTACAAAAAGATTGCAGGAGTGAGAACCGAAGCGGATTTCGATACGCTTGTTGCAAATTTGAGCGACCGCTTCGGACCTCCTCCGCTCGAAGTGGAAAGTTTACTCGCCCTTGCGGAAATCAAAATTATTTGTAAAAAGCTTTTTGTGTTAAGTTTAAAAGAAAAAAACGGACAAGCTTTCGTTGAATTTTCCCAAGTAACGAAAATTTCAATCGATAAACTTTTAAAGATTATTCAACATTCGAACGGAAAAATCCGCCTTGATGCACAGCGCCCGAACATCGTTATTTTAGCAACCGGCGCGATCGGCTTAAAAGAAAAAAGCGAATTCATCAAAGAGCAGCTCGGTCAGTTATTGTGAAAAACAGGCGCTGTTTTCAGGTTATTCGCGGTTTGCCCGATAAAAAGCGATAAAACGTTTCGGCACTTTTGTTTGCAGCGTCAGGCTTTTGCCGTCCTGCATCATAAACGAAATCCGGATTGCGTGAAGCATGAGCGGATTTTTTTTATCTCGGTTATAGAGCGGATCGCCGACAATACCCGAATGCAAAAATTTCGCATGCACCCGAATCTGATGCGTTCGTCCCGTATAAATTTGAAACAGAACGAGCGAAAAATTTTTAAACCGTTTTAAAACTTTATAGCGGCTCACCGCAATTTTTCCTTTGGTGCAATCTCTCGTTGCAATAAATTTTTGGCGATTCTTTTTCGAACGCACGATACCGGTTTTTATCAAGCTGCTCGTTTTTTCAAGCGGCTTATCCAAAATCGCAAGGTAATATTTTTTAACTGAATGTGTTTTAAACGCGTGAATGTAAAAATTTTGAGCCGCTTGATTCCGCACGGTAAGAATCAACCCGGACGTATCCTTGTCCAAGCGGTGCACAATGCCGCGGCGGCTACTCGCTTCGGTAAAATCAAGTGAAGTGCGAGAAAACTCGTCGCGGAACGGAGAACTCGTGCGGCGGTACTGCTCAAGCGCGTTTACCAGCGTTTTCGTATAATGCCCGCCGGCGGGATGTGTTACCATACCGCTCGGTTTTTCAACAACAATGATGTTTTCGTCTTCGTACGCGATATGTAGCGGGTACGGAAAAAGTTCGATAGTTTCCGGTTTCGCCGGCTTGTAGTACAATTCAACCGAATCGCCGTTGAATATTTTTTTTGAAAGTTTTGCTTCACTGCCGTTGACGGCGGCAAAGACCAGCCCCGTTTTAATTTGTGAGCGGGTAAAGCCCTGTAACTTTTTCGCACAAAAAAGGTCGAGTCGCATCGGAGCGGACAAGCCTGAAACTTCCCAGAAAAATTTTTTACTCATTATGTTTTAGGTTTGTCCTTATTTTCGGGAAACAACAACGAAATTGCACGGCGAAAATCATCATGGGCGATAGTGTAGCAAAAAAAAGGTTTCTCCACAAGGAGTTTGTGGCAGTATTTTTATAAAACATTGCTGCAAATGGCGTTTTAGGTTAAAGTTTTTGTCCAAATAGCCGATAGTATAAACGGAGCATTTTATCAGTTTTTAGTTGCAAAAAAAGTGAAAAAATGCTAGACTGTAAGGATATGCTGAAAAACATATCACAATGGAACATTTTTCCGATAAAAAGAAGCGTTTATGAAAGACATTAGTTATTATGAAAAACAACCGAAAGCCGACTTACATGCACACTTAAATTTAAGTATGCGCTATAACCGTTACAAAAAATGGGCAAATTTTGAAATTCCCGATTTTCCGCGGAAGTTGAATGGGTTGAACGAAATGCACGAAATTATTGAATCGTATACCCGTCCTCGCAGTAAAACCGCAGATGATATAAAAGCGCTTTTTGCGATGGCATTTGAGGAAGCGCGGCTGGATAATATCGTAAAAATGGAAGCATCCATTGATGTCGGTTTTATCAAACAGTTTGAATATAACTTGGATAATTTTTTACAGTATATTTCCGATTTGGTAAAAGAACAAGCTTCTTTTATGGAATTTGCACCGGAACTGGGAATCCCGAAAACAGCCGACATTACATTTCTCAAAAAATGGTGTCAGCCGATGCTCGCTAGCGGTGTGTTCAAAAGTTTAGATATTTACGGACCGGAAATTTTTGAAACGCTTGATGATCTTTCTTTTATTTTTGAATTAGCGGAAAAATATGGAATAAAAAAAAAGGGGCATGTCGGTGAATTTTCCGATGCACAGTCCGTTATTGATGTTGTAAAAATGTACCGCTTGGACGAAGTACAGCACGGTATCGGCGCTGCATCGAGTAAAAAAGCGTTGGACTTTTTAGCAAAACATAACATCCGTTGTAATATTTGTCCCCAAAGTAATGTGATGCTCAGCGCCGTTAAAAGTTTGAAAACCCACCCGATTAAAAAAATGTTGCATGCCGGTGTTTCCGTCGCGTTGGGAACCGACGACTTGTTCTTTTTTAACCGCGGTATCGGACAGCAAATTTATGATTTAATTCAGGCGGGAACGCTCACGGAAGACGAGGGCGAGATGCTACTTGCGGTGCGCTGATAATCGGCTTTTGTTGTTGATTTGCATCGCCTCCGACGCCATTTTGTTTATGAGCCGGTATCACATGGGTTAAATCATCCGGCTTCCGTTTTTCTATTTCTGCATTCTTGCGTCAGTACGTCTTTTTACTTTTTCCGAAAGCTCATAAATTGCGGTAAACTTTTCACCGACCGGTTTTGCGGAATTTGCATTTAAATAATTAGGGAAAATCAGCAAGATTTTACCAAATCCGTGGCAATTAACTAAAAACAAACGGCAACCAGGAACATCAATTTTCGGTTGCCGCTTATTGTCCACAATTTAGTTGCTTTTACAATTATTGCACATACGGCACGCATGACGAGCGGAAAGTTTTTTGAAAATATCCGTGTGGAGCTGCTTACCCGTTTGCGTTGCGGCAAGTCCGCCCTCCGCCGTTTCGCGAAGCGATGCCGGAAGCGACTGCCCTACCCTTTTCATCACATGCACCACTTCGTCAGCCGGAATAACCGAAGTAATACCGGCGAGCGCCATTTCCGCAGCGGTAAACGCAAGCGTAACCCCGGAAGCGTTCCGCTTCACGCAGGGAACTTCAACTAAACCCGCAACCGGATCGCAAACCAAACCGAGAATGCACTTAATCGTAATTGCAACGGCATTGATGCACATATCAACCGAACCGCCGGAAAGTTCCACAATGGCGGCAGCCGCCATCGCGGACGCCGTTCCGCACTCCGCTTGACAGCCGCCTTCTGCGCCGGAAATACTTGCATTATTCGCAATAATCAAGCCGACTTCGCCGGCGGTAAAAAGAGCTTTAACGGCGGCTTCTTTTGAAACGCCGCGCTCTTGAATCAACGCACCAAGCGCTCCCGGTAAAATACCGCACGAACCTGCCGTCGGCGCGGCAACGATTTTTCCCATTGCCGCATTAGTTTCCGCAACCGCCAGCGCCATTTTAATCGCATTGGAAATAAGCGGTCCCATCACGGTTTTTCCCTTATCAATTTGCACTTGCATTTTATATGCGTTGCCGCCGGTTAAACCGCTCACCGATTTGATATCGGGACGACAACCGTTGGAAATGGAATCCAACATCGTATCGAGCGCAACCGCCATTTTTGCGAGCGCTCCCTCCTCGGTTACTTCCGAGTCGGCAATCTGCTCCGCAAGCGCAATATCCGAAATTTTTAAGCCGCGTTTATTTGCGGTTGTCCGTAATTCTTCAAAACTGCTAATCATACAATCTCCTCACTGCCATTTACAAAATTAAGATATAAGGAAACACTGATTAAAGGCTTATCGCATTTACCAGCGTTTTCTTAAGGGAGCCTTTTAATACGGTTGCAAAATAATAACATCGAGAACATTTTCAACGGATAAAAGAATATCCTTTAAACCGGGCATGACATAGTTACCATCCAATTCCAAAGTCATAATCGCCGTTCCGCCGCGCTTATCCCGTCCGATGTTTATTTGGAATATGTTGTAGCCGGTTTGTCCGGTTGTCCGCGTAATATTGGAAATCGTTCCGGGTACATCTTTGTGGGTTACCACGATAGTCGGCGCCCGTCCTGAAATCGAAATTTGATGTCCGTCAATTTTGGTAATCTCAATGTTTCCGCCTCCGACGGAAGACGCTTCGATCATCTTTTTTTTACCCGATTCTCCGGTGAGATAAATAACGGCGGTGTTCGGATGTGCATTATCCAATTCAACTTCGCCGAACGTAACTTTGAGATTTTCCGCTTCGGCTATTTCCAAGCTATCTTTCAAGCGCTCATCATCGGGCTGCATTCCCAAAATACCTGCAACCAACGCACGGTTTGTCCCGTGTCCCAATCCTGTTCGCGCAAACGAGCCGTGCAATAAAATGCGGGCTTCAACCGGTTTTTCGCCTAAAAGCCGAAACGCGACATAGCCGATTCGGGCGGCACCCGCAGTGTGCGAACTGGAAGGTCCGACCATCACCGGTCCTATAATATCAAAAATATCCATAATTCGGATTTCTCCCTCATATTGTGAAACAATTTTAAACCATTAATCGATGTTTCCATAAAAAAAGCTACAGACGCGTGTCGCCTGTAGCTGTTGCTCGAAAAGCGTGTTCGTTATTTGCGGATTTGTCTAAAAATTACCCGTTTGGTCACTCGGGTAACATTGTCCGTTTGGCGGGCTGCTTCCAAGTCTTCAACTTCAACGCGTGAATACTTGTGTTCAACTTTGTAGTTTGAGATAAACTCATACAAAATTTTTTCGGTTTCCGCTTCATCGAAAGTTTTTGAGTTTTCTTCGTATACTATAAAAAACTCCGCCCAATATTCCGAATCGTAAATTTTTGTAACATAAATATACGCATTGCTCCGACCGTCAACGGCGATTTTTTCCGTCGTGGTCTCGGTGGCTGCAGCGAGTCCGAACATCAACGCCAAACTAAAAAACAAAGCCAAAGAAATTTTTTTCATTATTAAACTCCTTATCGGTATAATAATCGAAATGCAAAAATGTTTCAAGTAGTTTTTCAAAACGAAATACATTTTACTGCGAAGAATTTTTTCTGCGCATCAATGTTCATATGGTAACCGCCGAACGCACAGAACGTATTCAAAATAAAACCATCGGTGTGCGGAAAAAAATAAAAGCGGTTTTCCCTCCGTCCCCGCAAACCTCATACGGTTACCGCATTGCTTTGCGAAGATGCGGGGACGTCACATGCGGATAAAACATGTTGCGTTTTAGGCAAAACAGCTTCGGTGAATAGAAATTCTACCGATTTTATGGTATATTTTCAATGAGGGCTTGAAAATATAAATTTTACGTTCTATAATCATTTATCATTTTACTATTTAAGAGGTGATTGTATGATTACGAATGAAAAAATCGGTCAGGCACTGACGATAAAGCTGGATGCGACATTGCCGCCGCCTCCGACGTTTCAGCAAGGAATTCGGCGTGCGCCGAGTCGCGGTTTTCATTTAACGAAAGCGCAAACCGCAATAGCGCTGCAAAACGCCCTTCGGTATCTGCCGGAAAGTTTACACGATAAGATTGCGGATGAATTTTTGGAAGAGCTGTATACGTACGGGCGAATTTATGCATACCGATTCCGACCGGAAGGCTTGATTTACGGTAAACCCATTGATGAATATAAAGGAAAGTGTCTCGCGGGCAAAGCATTTCAGGTAATGATTGACAACAACTTGGATTTTGATGTTGCGCTCTACCCGTATGAGCTGGTTACCTACGGTGAAACCGGTTCCGTTTGCCACGACTGGCTTCAATACCGCCTCATTAAAAAATACCTCGAAGAATTGACGGACGATTTAACGCTTGTAGTCGAGTCGGGACATCCGCTCGGGCTTTTTCCCTCAAAGCCGGAAGCACCGCGGGTTATTATTACAAACTCGATCATGGTCGGTATGTTCGATAACTCCAAAGACTGGGAAATCGCCGAGGAAATGGGTGTTGCAAACTATGGACAGATGACCGCCGGCGGCTGGATGTACATCGGACCCCAGGGCATTGTGCACGGCACGTTCAACACGATTTTAACAGCGGGACGAAAGGAACTCGGTATTCCGGGCGACGGCGATTTACGCGGAAAGCTCTTTATTTCTTCGGGACTCGGAGGCATGAGCGGCGCACAACCGAAAGCTTGCGAAATTGCAAATGCAGTCGGTATTTTTGCCGAAGTCGACAAGTCGCGAATCAACACGCGCTTGGAGCAGGGGTGGGTTCACGAAATGTCGGATAACCTCGACAAGATTTTCAAAACGGCACAGGAATACTTGGATAAGAAAAAGCCTATTTCAATCGCCTACCACGGAAATATTGTGGATTTACTGCAATACTGCGTTGATAAAAAGATTCACATTGATTTACTTTCAGACCAAACTTCCTGCCATGCGGCATATGAAGGCGGATATTGCCCCGAAAAAATGACTTTTGAAGAACGAACCAAAATGCTTGCGGAAAACCGTGATGAGTTCTGTCGCCGCGTTGATGAAACTTTGCGGCACCACTTTGAATTAATTAAAACGCTTGCAAGCCGCGGCACGTACTTTTTCGATTACGGCAACTCATTCTTGAAAGCAATATTCGATGCCGGTGTTAAAGAAGTTTCCAAAAACGGTATTGATGAAAAAGACGGATTTATTTTCCCGTCCTACGTCGAAGATTTAATGGGACCGGAACTCTTCGATTACGGGTACGGACCGTTCCGCTGGGTTTGTCTTTCAGGCAAGAGCGAAGACTTGGATAAAACGGATGCTGCCGCAATGAGCTGCATAAATCCGGAACGCCGCGGACAAGATCGGGACAATTACCTTTGGGTGCGGGACGCAAAAAAGAATAAGCTCGTAGTCGGAACGCAAGCCCGTATTTTGTACCAAGATGCGGAAGGTCGACGCGATATTGCACTCAAGTTTAACGAAATGGTGCGCAACGGTGAAATCGGTCCCGTTATGATGGGGCGCGACCACCACGACGTGAGCGGAACGGATTCACCTTTCCGTGAAACCGCTAACATTAAAGACGGCAGTAACGTCATGGCGGATATGGCGGTGCAGTGCTATGCCGGTAACGCCGCCCGTGGAATGAGCTTGGTTGCCTTGCATAACGGCGGCGGTGTCGGTATCGGCAAGTCAATCAACGGCGGGTTCGGACTTTTGTTGGACGGCAGCAAGCGCGTAGACGAAATTATCAAGTCCGCAATTATGTGGGACGTTATGGGCGGTGTCGCTCGACGAAGCTGGGCACGCAACGAACATTCCATCGAAACGAGCATCGACTACAATAAAAAATACGCCGGACACATCACGCTTCCGTACCTCGCAGATGAAAAGAAAGTACGGGCACTCGTAGAAAAAACGTGGGAAAAACGCCATAAATAAAACGTACCGCTGAATATTGCAAAAAAAGACACGTATGGAGGCACTGATTAATTCAATCTAAAATTGATCAGTGCCGACCTTTACTGTTTGCATTGTAAAAAAAAGCCGCCCCGTACCGGAAACAGCGTTTCAACACAGGGCGGCTTTATTTTTTATACCGTGAGATTAAATAAAGTTTGCAGCTTTGAGAATTTCAACGCTCTTTTTGTGATCATCATCGCTTACCATGACGACCGGTCCCGTACAACCCATGCCGCTTTCCGCGTAAATTCCCGCTTTCCACAATTCCTTGCAAGCGTCTTCAATTTCGATAACGTCAATGCCCGGAATGCCGGAGGAAACCGCTTTTTTCGGCGGCATCGAAACATCGGCTCCCTTTGCTTCAACCGGTTTTGCACCGGGCATATCTTCGAGCAATTCATCCAAGCCGGCTTTCCGCGCTCGTTTTAACTCGTCCGCGTAAATTGCTGTCAGTTTTCCCCGTGCCGATTGTGCCGTAAACTTTAACGCATTTGCAATCACCGGAGCACCGGAAGCGCGCGACACGATTCCCACCGTGTAGTCATATCCCGTACCGACGCACGGTCCGTATCCGAATCCGTTTGCTTCGTAATTTCCGCCGGTGAGGAACGACGAAAAGAGTTTCACCAAAAGATTTCCCGTCAGCGTGTCGCAAATCATCACATCCGGAGTTCCTTCCAGTAAGTCATTTCCGCGCATGCGTACGCCGCCATCCGCCCGCTGCGATTCGGTAAAACGGATCTGATAGCCTCGTTCAGCCATTTTATTCAAAGCTTTTTCAATCAATGCAATTCCGTCAATATTTAAAAGTCCGACCGTCGGGTTTTCGATGCCGTTCGCTTTTGCCGTCGCAATACCCGCAATCACATTGAGGAGCATCGCTTTGTAGCGGTTTGTATCGGCTGTTCCGGTTGTCGTTGAAAGAATCATTTCACGACCACGTCCCGGTGTAATAACCTTACCGACCGTTGCCACGCCCATCGGAAAATTGTAGTGCATCGTTACCGCTGCTTGAATGACGCCGTCCGCAAAAAGTTTTTCCATTTGCTTGTGCGCATCCTCAAGGGTTTTTCCGGGGTACTGCTTGAAGCCGTCAACTTTTTCACCGCCAATTAAAACAATGTCAAGGTCGCTGTTCGCCTTACGGGCAAGTTCAGCCGCTTTTACCAGCTCTGCTTCACCGTGTTCGCTTCCCGGAACGGTTAAACCGATGGTAAATTTTTCACCGAATGAACCCGTTTCCAGCGCATCGGCAAGGCTTGAAAAAATGGCAGCGACTTTTTCTTTTTCGTTACTCATAATTTCACCCCTTATTTATTTTCTAAAATACTGTTTGCTAAATCCCGCATTGCATCGGCAACAACCTTTTTAATTGCCGCATCATCACCGCTTGACGCCGCTTCGATTTTACCGTCATTTGCCTCTACCAAAAAGCTCAAACCGTCAAAGAGATTTGTCAAACGTCCGAGGAACAAACTACCCTTTCCGATAATCATCGTATTTTTCATCTTTCCGGCTAACATCGCTTTTCGGGCATGTCCCAAGAACGGAACGCCGGACGGAATGTGCCCCTGTGTCGGCGCAAAACCGATAACGCCGTGTTTTTTCACAAACTCGGCAATATTTGCTTTTTCGAGCTGTCCTTTCATAACCGCCAAGGCTGCGACCATTTTTACGTTTGCTTCGGGGACGTTACCCGCACCAGCCGGCATCGTGATTTCTTTATTCTGCAATTCCGGTGAATATTTTTCAATATCGGTGATTTTCATACCGTTCGCATTGAGCGGATCATACACCAAAACGGACATAACCGCCTGCGGTGAAGAACCGGAAGAAATCGTGTGCTTTCCGATAATATCCGTATTAATAACCGGATTTTTGCCATCGTTTTTACCGATTACCACGGCAAAACCGCCGATCACATCTTCCAAAAGCGGAATGTCTTTTTTGACATGATCTTTTGAGTTCATGCCGAGTTTCGGAACGGATCCGCCCGAAACAACCATAACATTTTCAAAGATTCCCGAAGAAACAAGACCGGCTGCATGGATAATCGCATGAACCGGAGCGGCACAGAAACCGCGTACATCGGAGCCGGATGCATTGACACAACCCGATTTTTCACCGACCGCTTTTGCAATGTTGCCACCGCCGCGCTGGTTAATATCGCCGGCAGCCTCTTCGGAACACTCCATAATATAGTCGATGTCCGCCATGTTGATGCCTTCCTGGTGTGCAATATGCCACGCGGCTAAAATACCGGAAGCCTTGGTCGCCAAGTTTTCCAACATAGTATGGGCACTCAAGTTTTCGTCAGTTGCGTGCGCTTGCTTTACACAACCGAGCAGTTTATCTCCGTCATATAATCCTTCCGCCTGATGTGCATCAACCAATTTTTTGATTTCCGCCACATCAAAACCTGCACCCAGCTGGATATCATGCTCTTTCATAACCGGGTGTGCGTTGATTAAACTCGGTGATTCCGCGATAAAATCTTTACTCAGCATAACCAAGTCAAAAACATCCGCATGCTTCATCAAAATGTAAAACTCTTTTTCACCGATGATTTCACCGAACGGACCGATTGCATTTCCCTTCGTTTGGCTTTTGTACCACGGTTCGGGGATTGTTTCCAAATCTTCCGGTTCCAAATTGCCGATATATACTTGGTTCGGCGGATAATTTACCGCCTCTTCATAGGAACGCAAATGCTTGGGAATTGCATTCAAAAACTGTGTATTCGGATCTTCCGGATTTTTCAAATCCGCAACGAGCCGTGCTCCTGTCTGGTTTGAACCGTTATGAATCAATAAATTCGGTGCATGAACAAGTACGTAACTTGTTCCCTTAATGCTTACTTTTGCCATAAATCCTCCAAAAATTCGGTAAAAAGTCTTGTAGCTCTATTATGCAGAATTTTTGAAAAAGTTTCAAGGAGTGCTTTAGAAAAACGTCCCTTAAAATTCAGCATTGAGTGTGCTTCAGCACACGAATAAGCTGAATTTACGCCGTTTCGAGAACCGAGAAACGGCACTATAAAAATGCGATCTTTTGCGGTAGCAAAAGTCGACCGTTTAACGAGCCGCGCTATTTTAGCGGCGAAGTTAAACGTCC
>CALDWC010000048.1 GCA_937923945.1 uncultured Treponema sp. | reverse complement strand
ATAAATTTTAAAGGTGGGCACTGATTAATTCTCGATTGAATTAATCAGTGCCTCCGTAAGGGTAATCTATCGGATTTTTATTAAAAGCGAACAGTAACAGATATTAATGACTTTTGTCAGGCGGTTTTTGTTTCACCGCATCGAATATTTTTATTTTTTTGTTGCTTTTCTTTGCATAAGCGACAATATCGGTAAGATGTTCTCTTTTAAAATCGAAGCGCTTTGTCCGATCATCTTTTGTAAAATAAAGCCGTATCAAACTCCGGTTTTCCGGCACAAATTCATGCGTCAGCGCATATAGTTCTTCCCAGCGCCATAGTTGATAGCTTTTCGTTATTTTCATATCGTAAAAAATTTCAAGTCCGCGCTCGGTTACGACAACATATTTTTTTGTCCAAACCGTTATTAAAAGCAACGCACCGAGCATGATAGTCAATTTTATTTTTGTAAAAAAGCCGAGTCCAATCAAAAGTATAGATAATCCCCACGCATACATTTTTACAAATTTTTTTTCGGATTTTACGGCACTTTCATATATTGCCGAATCCAAATCTTTCCACGGTAAGTCAAAGTGCAAAATTTAGTTTCCTCATCAAATAAAGGAGACACTGATTATTTAATCGAGAACTTATCAGTGTCAACCTTTATCAGCGTTTTTTTAAATAATCGGAAAGCCCGCGTTACGCAGTAACTTTCGGCGCTTTTCCTTCAGCGCGGAGTTTTTCCAATTGAGCCAGTGCATATTGATGCGCTTCTTCCGGAGCTTCCGCAACTTTTTTCATCTTGGTTTTTCCAAATAAGTTCGTATACGCACCGTCAGCCCAGAATATATTTCGTCCCAAGTATGCGGTGACTGCCGCATAAATCGGGTTGAGCAAGTTCACAAACGCAAACGGGAAATAGTAGAACGGGCTTATTCCTAAAGTGCGCATTTGATAGGCACCGCAAGCTGTCCACGGGAACATAACCGCCCACAGGGTTCCGGCATCTTCCAAAGTACGGGAGAGCATATTTCGCGCTAAGCCGAGCTCGTCATATTTATCGTCATACAACGGAGCGGGCACGCCGATTCCTAAGAACTGATCGCACATTGCTGCATCGCAGAAAATGGACGTGAGCATGGTGGTCAAAATGAGTCCTCCGACGCTGTTGATCCGCTGTTTTAATTTTCCGAATAATTTTTCAACGACACCGCTTTTTTCAAGCGTTCCGCCGAAAGAAACGGCAAGTAAAATTAAGTTAATCGTCCACATTTGATTGTCCATACCTCCTTTAGCAAGCGCCGCATCGACAAAGTGGTTGCCCGTTTCAATTTCCGGTCCGTAGTGAAGAATTGAAAAGATTTCCGCAAGCGATTTTCCGCCTTGGAAAATAAGCGCAAAAATAACACCGCAAGCAACTGAAATCATAACGCCCGGAAGTCCCGGAACGCGCAATATACAAACCGCAACAATAATCAGTATCGGCAATAACACGAGCGGATTTAAATTAAAGCTTTTCGCAAGCGACTCTTGAATTCCCGTAGCGATTGAAGGATCGTAATTAGCCGTATTGGTGTTTAATCCGATGATGGTGTAAATAATGAGAGCGAGCAAAAATATCGGTCCCGTTGTTGAAACCATTGCGGTAACATGATCAAAAAGCCCCGTTTTAGAAACACCTGCGGCAAGGTTTGTTGTGTCGGAAAGCGGAGAGAATTTATCACCGACGTATGCACCGGAAATAACCATACCTGCCGTGATGGCAGGATTAATGCCGAGTCCCGAACCGATAGTCATAAAGGCAATACCGACCGTTGCGGTTGCCGTCCATGACGAACCGCAAGCAAGTCCAACGATCGTACACAGGATACAGCCGATGGGCAAAAACAGTTGCGGTGTTAATAATTTCAGTCCGTAATAAATAAGTGCCGGTATGGTTCCTGAAACCATAAACGAAGATACCAAAAGACCGACGGTAAGTAGAATTAAAATTGCATCAAGCGTTGCCGATAGGCGGTCAATCATTCCTGCCAGCATATCCGAAAAACTGTGCCCGCACAAAACCCCGATGATACATGCGACAATAATTCCGCAAATGAGCGGCATGTGCGCCGCATCGTAAATTGATTCGCCTTCTTCCGTTAAAGCAAACGCGAATACATAGACCATAAGGATTACCATCGTTAAAATCGGCAGAATCGCTTCAAAAAAATTCGGTAATCTCGCCTCTTTTTGTTTCTTTTCCATAAAACCAACCTCCCTTATGGAAACGCTATTAAACGGCGATGAGCCTTTAATCAGCTTTTCCATAAACATTGAAAATGTTTCCTGATAAAAATGCTATACTACTTTTGGGGTTTTGTCAACGATAATGAATAATAAATTGAAAAAAAACGAAAATTTTTTTTACATTAAAACAGCACAAAAGATGCCGTTGTTGAAGTCATATATGAAAAAGACTGCGGTGAATGATTCATCGCAGTCCGCTAAAAATATATTGTTTTGCAAATGTTCAAAATACTCTAATTATTGAACATTGAAAAACAAAGAGAAAACCTTGCTACCTTTAATCAGCGTTTTCTAAAGAGCCGCCGATCACGGTAATGCGTCCGTCGCTCATTGGGGTGATTGCACCGGATCCGAGTGATTTTGCATAGTCCATAACGACCGTACTCAAAAGCATCGAAGTGTTATACGTGTCGATTGCGTTTTTCAGTACTTCATAGCCGTCTCCGCCTCGTGCGACGTAATCGTTCGTTGCAAATTTGTATGTTCTGTTTTTGTCAACCGGCTGCCCGTTAATGGTCAAGCCGCTTAAAGAACCGTTGCCGCTTTTATCGTAAGTGATAGTATAGCGGATTTCTTTTGACACTTGCGCAAAAGCTCCGGCTCCCTGCTTAATACCGGCGATAAACGTAAAAAGCTTTTCAACATCATCGCCGCGCAAAGTTACCACGTACACGTAGTTTTCAAAAGGCAGCACCGTTAAAATATCTTCACGGGTGACGTTTCCTTTCGGAAGCTCGGCTCGAATACCGCCTCCGTTTGTAAAAGCGCCGTCAACGGTCAACCCGTTCGACCGGATATAGGCACATAAGGCATCGCACACAAAATCGCCGAGCGGCATTTCCTGATAGCGGGTTAACCGTTTTCCGAATTCAAACGCTGCCGTTGTTTTCATCACCGTTTCTTTTAAAGCCGCATTCGCTTTTTCAACGTAGGGCTGCAAGATGGTTTCGACCGCGGCATCGGCTTCCCTTGTGTTTGCATCAATCGGGACGGCTTTCCAGTCAAAGCCGATAACTTTTCCGTCAACGATGTGCAGAACGCCTTCACCGGCATATTTACCCTGTTCGTTCGCGCTGACAATCGGAACACCGTTTACAATTTCGGGTTTTTCCATATAGGTGTGCGAATGTCCGTCGACAATCAAGTCAATCCCGGAAACGTTTTCGGCAAGTTTTTTTGAAGTTACTTGACCTTCGGTTTCTTCGACTAAGCCGAGGTGTCCGAGAACAATCACGATATCCGCTTTTTCAACGGCGCGAACCTGCTGCACCGTTGTGCGAACCGCTTCAATTTCATTCAAAAAGGTTAAACTTTTGTCAGGGCTCGCGATGGTTTTCGTACGGTTGGTTGTCACCCCGATAACCGCGACGCGGAACCCCTCATAGTTTTTAATTGCGTACGGTTTTGCAAAAGTACGACTTCCCTGTTTGATATTTGCCGACAGCCAGGTAAACTTTGAAAGAGCAATTTGCTTTTTTAGTTTTTCGAGCGAACCGTCAAATTCGTGATTGCCGAAAGCGGCACAGTCAAGTCCCATTTCGTTAAAAGCAGCAATATCGGGTTCGGCATGGAACATATTTGAAAGCGCCGATCCGGTGTTCATATCTCCTGCGTGCAGCACCAATGCGTTTTCCGCTTTTGCTTTTTCGCTTTTGATAAAACCGGCGAGATAGGCTAACCCGCCTTGCCCTTTTCCGTTTGGCAAAACGGCACCGTGCGTATCGTTTACATGTAAAACCGTTAAGCGGTATTCTTTTCCCGCTTCTCGCTCAACAGAACTCGCCGTTGTTTTACAGTTTGAAAACAAAAAGCCGAGCGCCGTTATCACTGAAATAAAAAACGTTAGTTTTCTTTTCATACATCCTCCTGATTTAAAATAACCTGCCTATTATAATATGCACGATTGTGAAATGTCAATAAAATAGATGTAAAAATAAAGTAAAGGATTTTACGGCTTAGCGCCGTTTACCGGCGTTTCCTCAAGATGACCGCTGCATAGCCCTTAATCGTACCACTGTGTAGCCCTTAATCGTACCTCGGTATAGTCAAGCGTATATCCTGTATTGCGCTCGTAATGTGTCCGGTACTATGTTGGCACGGTATCCTGTAATACGATATGAATGGAGCTAACGTTTAGTGTATAGTTAAAGAGAAATCTAGCCTATATTTCTATAGAAATATAGGCTAGATTCTTGGAGAAACAGAGGCTATGTTTCAGATACGATACAAGGGGCAGCTTGTCCTGCTTGCAATAGAAAACGCTGATGAAAGGCTTGGTACGGAAAGGTCGTCTTTTAAAAAGCTAACTCAAATTTTTGAAAGATGCCCTTAATTCTCGATTGAATTAATCAGTGCCTCCTTAAAAACATGAGCCTGCCTATTTGAAAATAGAGACTTGCGATTCAAAAATAGCTACGTTGTATTCAAAAATACGTACGGTGTATTTAAAAATAGCTCCGTGGTAAATAAAAAAATCATTGTTTCTTTATAAATT
>CALDWC010000047.1 GCA_937923945.1 uncultured Treponema sp. | reverse complement strand
AAATCTAACCCGAGGTTTTAGAGATGCCCTCAATTCTCGATTGAATTAATCAGTGTCTCCATTTCTTCAAGCTCGTCAGGTGCGGCTTATTCTTAAAATGCTCTTCCAAAAAAGCTTGCGTGTCGGTGTCCGCCCGCTTGATTGCAGGCGAAAAATCTTTTTTGATTGTCTTCGGGTCAAAGCTTTTGTACGAAAAACCGTTGTCGCGGGCGTTGAGTTCCGCTTCCGTTTCGCCTTTTACCAAAAAACCGTCTTCAACGAGCGTGTCGTAAAAATCTTTCGCATCGCGTAAAATCGTTTCCCGATCAACGCCTTTAAACTGCGGCAAAATTTTTTCGCACAGTGCTTCAAGCGTTTGCGGCTTCCGACTCAACGCCGTTAAAAAAAACTTCATTAAAAATCATCGATAGCGCAATTATCAACGCCTTGTGGCTTTGTTCTGTACGGAAGTTTTTAATGAGTTCGCTAAAGCGAACTGCGAATCAAATTGCGAAGGAGATGATTTTCATCCGTTTCGCAATGTAATAAGAAACGGTATTATAATATGTGATGTTTTGCATTGCAGAGGTTGTCAAGCAAAACTCGACCGGTTAATGAGGCAATTATTGAATTGCCGAAATTAACCGTTACCGCTTTCATTCACGCACCGGTCATTAAAAATACCGGTAGAAGTAATATAACCCGCACCGTCATAGTTTCTGATGTAGGTGTCTTTCTTTTGTCGATATAACATACGTCCTTCCTTTCGGGGAGGATATTTTTCTCCCCTTTTTTATCATTATTATTTTTGCTTTTCTTACAAAAAGCATTTTTATTCTACAACCCAGTTTTCAAGTTTTAAGCCTTTTACTCGTGTGAACTCAGTTGTGTTGTTCGTAACCAAAACCGCATTACAGTACATGGTCGTTGCGGCAATTAAAAAATCATTTGCACTGATCGTCTTTCCTGCAAGTTCCAACTTACTTCGGATTTCTGCATACGTGTAGCTCATCTCATCGGTAAAATCAACAACTTCAAAAGGCTTTAAAAATCGTTCCACCTTTTCAAGCGTTTGTTTTTTTCGGTTACTTCTATATGCGCCCAAAATAAGTTCGGCTTTTACAATCGCAGAAATTTTTATGGCGTTTGGTCGCTTTGATAAAAAATTTTCTTTTACCGATTCATATTTTCCGTTCAAAAAATAAATGCACGTATTCGTGTCTACAAAATAAATCATAGGTCTTCCCGTTTTTCAAGCCGGGGCTGTTTCGGTCTCGAAAAAGAATCATCACTGATCGAACCGAATAAGGCTTCCCAGTTGCTCGGATATTGCGGTTCAATTTTTTCCATAAGCTCGCTTACCGCCCATTTTGAAAGCGACATATTGCTTGCACGGGCTTCACTTTCAATTTTAGAAAGCTGCTCTTCGGTAACATATAATGAAAGTTGCGGCATATTTCACCTCCGCTTTAAGTATACCGATAAACAAGTATATGTGCAAGTATATTTTCTTTTTCAGAAAACATCGTATAATTTTTAACCTTTATCTATTAACCTCTCGCTTCAGTTCTCATTATCTTAAAACTTTTTCTCCTTGACAAAGTGTACATTATATTGTACTATATTCTCATGGAAGAAAAAGAACCATTGACTGTTGTCTTTTTCAAAAATGAAAATGACAAGCAACCGTGCAGAGAGTTTATTCTCTCGTTAGACCGCGACAGTAAACGGGAAATCGGCATAAGCGTGTTTACTGTGCAGCAAGGTTTCCCGATGGGGCTTCCTCTGGTACGCAAAATTGAAGCGGACCTGTGGGAAATACGCATTAAACTTCCTGCCGGAATTTGCCGGCTATTTTTTACTATATGCGGTTCGACCATAGTATTATTACACGGCTTTATAAAAAAGTCACAAAAAACACCGCTTAATGAACTCAATATTGCACGCACGCGGTTACATACATTTAAGGAGCTGAATAAATGAAAGGTATCGGTCAAAACTTTGATGAATTTATGCAAGAGCAAGGACTTTACGACGAAGCAAAAGAACTTGCCGCCAAACGTATTATTGTTTTGCAGCTTAGCGAAGAAATGAAACGGCAGCGGATTACAAAAAGTGAAATTGCAAAACGGATGAATACTTCGCGGCTTTCCGTTGATAATGTGCTTGATGCCAATCATAATACTTCTATCAGCACGCTTGAACGATTCGCTGCCGCTCTCGGTAAAAAAATTCAAATCAGTTTGGTATAACAATTCCTCACTCCTCATTATCTTAAAACTTTTTCTCCTCAAGCAGTTTTTTGTAGTGTACCGTCAGTTCCGCTTCGCTCACCGTTTCGGGCGTGTTGTGCATTTTTTCGTACCAATGCGTAATAGGAAAGTCGCTGCCGAAGTACATGCGGTCTTGTAAGCCTGCCTTGCAAATGGCGGCATAACTGTCGCGAGGACAAAACGCCGTATCTCCCGTCAGATTTTTGTACTTTGAAAAAAGCGTTATCAGAGGATCAGGCTCTTTGCAATGAGCAAGCCGAACAGGTACTTCCGGAAACTTTTGAAACCACGGTTCAAAGTTCAAAGGATTATCATTTGACGAAACTCCGGTGTGAATAAAAATCGGAAAAGAGTCGTTTTTGCAAAAATGAAAAACATCATCGCGCAGTGCTGCTTCGCTTCCCGTCCAGTCGTGCAAAACCGGATGCAAGGCAAAACCTGCGTAATCAAAATCATTTGTGATTTTCTCCGGTGTGATGCCGCTTTTTATAACAAGCGGATCAAGCCATGCTAAAAAATGTACCAATACATTTATTTTACGTGCAAACATGTTTGCAGCTTTCACTTCCTCCGGCACCGTATCGTAAAATTGCACGGCATCTTTTCCCGTGTCAAACTTCGGCGTGAGGTATGCACAGGTTATTTCCGACACATTGCATTTTTTTAATGCGGTAAGAACCGATTTATGTTGATAATTCGTTTGGTAAAAATGCCCAATATGGGTATGGTGGTCAATTACCGTTTTCACGGTCTTTTTTCAATTCCTTACTTGATACGTTTTTCGCTTTAAAGCTCGTTGTAATATTTTACTTTTAGTTCAACAAACTAATAGGCATCATACAATAAACTTACTTGCTAAGCTATAAACGTGTTTTATTTCTTTATTTTCTAATTTCCAGCTATCAAGTTCAAGTTTAATCAAGTCCGGAAATTTCTTACTGATATCTTTCAAAGCATTTCCAACTGATTTTCTAACATATTCACATTTATCTTCTTTTAAGTTAGAAATTCTTTTAATAGCTTCATTCGGATTATCTTTGAAATATGGTCTACTTGTCCATATTCTAAGTCCCTTAAAATTCAGCAAATGAGTGAACATCAGTTCACGAAAGAGCTGAATTTACGCCGTTTCGAGAACCGAGAAACGGCATTCTAAAAATGCGATCTTTTGCGGTAGCAAAAGTCGACCGTTTAACGAGCCGCGCTATTTTAGCGGCGATGTTAAACGTCCATTTGAAATCATCAAGTGAGCAAACATCAAAGCCTTACGGCTTTGTTCTGCGCGGAAATTTTTTAACGAGTCCGCTTATCGCGGACTGCGAATCAGTTTGCGAATAAGCTGATTTTCGCCGTTTCGCAAGGCAGTGAGAAACGGCACTATAAAAAGCGATCTCTTGCGTGAGCAAGAGTCGACCGGTTAATGAGGCACGGTAACTCGTGCCGAAATTAACCGTTCTTTATAAGTTAGTTGCCGCTTGATGTAAAAGTTTTTGCGAAATCGATTCGCTCACATTGGTCAATTG
>CALDWC010000046.1 GCA_937923945.1 uncultured Treponema sp. | reverse complement strand
ATATAATTGTACGTAAAATTTTTCAAAACTCGACGGGCATCTCTAAAAACCTAAGCAAGGTTTTAGAGATGCCCTTAATTCTCGATTGAATTAATCAGTGCCTCCATAAGGAAAACAACATGCTGATACACGAAAGTTTAATTTACGGACCGGTACACAGCCGTCGATTAGGTACCTCACTCGGTATAAATCTTTTACCTGCCAACGGAAAGCGCTGTTCTTTTGATTGCATTTACTGCGAATGCGGCTTGAACAAAGACGGACAAACGAGCGCGCCCTTTCCGTCCACTGAAACCGTACGGAGCGCCATTGAGCAGCGCGTGTTTGAACTGAAAAATGCGGGAACGATACTCGACACTATTACCTTTGCAGGAAGCGGCGAACCGACCATGCATCCGGCGTTCAAAGAAATTATTACGGAAACAATTGCGCTACGGAACCGGCTGGTACCGCAGGCAAAGATTTCCGTGCTTTCAAATGCCGTGCACATTGCAAAACCGGCCGTCTTCGAGGCGCTCCAAACCGTCGACCGTGCAATTTTAAAAGTGGACTCCGCGCTCGACGCAAGCGTACGGCTCATAAACCGCCCCTGCACCGACGGCTACTCGGTCGCGGAACAAGTAAAACACTTCAAACGATTTCACGGCGCGTTTACGCTCCAAACGATGTTTTTGCGCGGAGAAGTTGCCGATAAAAAAATCGACAACAGCGCGGAACAAGAAGTAGCCGCATGGCTTGCAATCCTTGCAGAACTGCGCCCGCGCGAAGTAATGATTTACACGCTTGACCGAAAAACACCGGTAAACGGTTTGGAAAAAATTCCGCTTGAAGTATTACAGAACATCGCCGAGCACGTGCAGCGTTTAAACATAAAAACAATCGTCGCAGGATAGCCGGCATAAAGCGTCGTTACCTGCTCAGTTTTCGACACTCAAGATAAAAGCGCTTTTCACTTGCCTCCCCCATTGAAAAACTTTTTCGGGGAAGTGAGCCTGTTTTCACAATTGTTGAAAAAAAGTTTTCCTTTGCAATCGGCGGACACAATATTGAAACGGTGTTTGGCTTTTTTGCAAGGCTGAAAGTTTCGTCCGCACCGTGAATATAATCAATTTTTATTTTTTTTGCCGCGATAAATTCATCCAATACCGGCTGCAAGGCGCTGACTCCAAGACAATCCAAGTCGCTTTCTAAACAGAAAAGCGTATCTTTCGAAATAAAACCGAACGAAGTTTGCGCGCTTTCAACTGCTTTTTGCAACTCGCTGCGGTTTGCAAAGCTTGTGATAGTTCCGCCCAGTTTTGACCGAACAAAATCCAGTACTTCGGTACAATCAGTATTAAAAAGCACGCGGTGAACCGGTTCAAAGGTAAGTCCTTTATCATAAATATTTACAAGTTCGACCAGCGCATACCGTAAAGGATTATTTTCAAGCGCTGCCGGAATCGAAAATGCACCATTCGATAACGCGGTGCCTCCTGCTTGTTTTTTCATATTTTTCCACACCGTTTTTGCCGTCGCCAACGAATGATTACCGTCACCGACCGCAAATAAAAAAGAAGTTCCGTCAGCGCTCGTATTTTGTTTCTGCAAGGTTTCAAGTGCACTGAGCATATCAGCTTCCAGCGTGTCGGGAACCGCCCAGCCAGTAAGATGCCCCGAGTTCATCATAAGCGGAAAATCGTAAAGCGGTGTACTGCCGCAGCTTTTCACCGCCTCGCCTGTTTTTTCAATTAAAAGCTTATCTTTGTCATCGATTAAAAGCATAATATGCGGCAATTCCAACGCAGCACCCTCTCGAATATGCATACGGGGCGGAATCCTGTCAAGAATCGTCGCTTCCGTTGCCCGTATTTCAGAAGACGCAGCGGGATTCCAATCATAGCGTTCCAAATCAATGCAGACAATAAGTCCTTTTCGCGTCCGCTGATAGGCAGTTTTCCGCTCAAGATAGATAAATGAATGAACTGCAGTAAAAATCGATTGCTCGATATACGATTGCATCGTACGGTGAATTTTTTCGGTTCGCTCCATTTTCTCAGATTCCGAAAGTTCATCCAAATACACTTCCGGTAAAATTACATGCAAAGTTGAAGGAGCATCCTTTACGAATGCAGACACTTTTTGCCAGTACTGTTTATCTTGGGTAAACTGATCGCAGGCAATAACCGACCATTTTGATAAATCAACATTGCCGTTAGGAAGCAAAACATGAGGCTTTTGTAACGCATATTTTTCGAAATTACTCATATGCACAGTGTACTATATTCCAGGGATAAATACCAGTACTTTGTAAATATAATGTAAAGAAAAGGTAAAATTATTGTATTGACAAAAGTAAAAATATACCGCATAATAATATGATTAAAATTTTACTATTTTAATATTTTTAAACGACCGGTTAATTTCGGCAAGGAGATATCTTGCCTCATTAACCGGTCGAGTTTTGAAAAGCTTATCAGCCACTGTGCTTTTCAAAACATCGCAATATTAAAGTGCCGTTTCTCGTTCCACTTGCGAAACGGCGAAATTGAACAATTTTCGGAAATTGATATTTCCTCAATTGTTCAATTTTTAAGAGACGATTAACTTCGCCAGCGAAAATAGCGCAGGCTCATTTAAATGGAGAAAAAATGCAGGCAATAATTTTAGCAGCGGGTATGGGAAAACGCTTACGCTCATACACAAAAAACGCCACAAAATGTATGGTTCCGGTAAACGGAAAAACTTTAATTGAATATACGATTGAAGCACTCGTTGACAACAAGATTGATCGGCTCGTTGTCGTCATCGGTTATAAGGGACAGCTTTTAAAGGATTTTATTTCTTCGAAGTTTAACGCGCAAAATCTCAAAGGAATGAAAATCGAGTACATTGAAAATCCCGTATATGACAGCACCAATAATATTTATTCATTATATTTAGCCTGCAGTGAAATGGCAAAAGACGACACGATTTTGCTGGAAAGCGATTTAATTTTTAAGCCTTCAATTATCCGTGAACTGATTGAAAGTCGCGATAAAGACCTTGCCGTCGTGTCTCCGTTTGAACCGTGGATGGACGGTACTTGCACCGAGCTTGATGAAAATAATTATATTACCAATATTTTGGATAAAGCACATTTTAACTGGGATAACACGCATTCCTATTTTAAAACGGTTAATATTTATAAATTCTCAAAAGAATTTACAACGCAGTATTACATTCCGTTTTTGGAAGCCTACCAAAAAGCATTCGGAAAAAATGAGTATTACGAACAAGTACTCAAAGTACTGTCGTTTTTGTCGGCATCCGTTTTAAAAGGCGTGGTTGTGAATCCCGATGACTGGTATGAAATTGATGACCCAGCCGATTTAGCCGTTGCCGAAGATAAATTTAAAACCGGAAACGAAAAATTACTCAGCTTACAAAAACGATACGGCGGATATTGGCGTTTCCCCAAGCTCAAAGATTTTTGCTATTTGGTCAATCCGTACTTTCCGCCGAAAAAATTAGTAGACGAACTGAAGGCGAGTTTCCAAACGCTTTTGACGGAATATCCTTCGGGTGCATTTCAGCTCAGTTTGCTTGGCGCAAAGGTTTTTAATATCAACCCGGAACATATTGTCGTCGGAAACGGTGCGGCGGAATTGATTGCCTCGGCGACAAAATATATCAGCGGTAAAGTCGGGATTCCGTATCCGACCTTTAACGAGTATCCGGAACGACTCGGCAAAGCCGAAGTTATTTCCATCCCCGTTGCAAAAGATTTTAGCTACACGGCAGAGGATATTATCCGCTGCGTTGAAAAGCAAAATCTTAAAACGGTTATCCTCATTAACCCCGACAATCCGAGCGGAAACTTTTTGGAAAAAGCTGAAGTGCTGAAACTCTGTCGTCGCTTAAAAGAAAAAGGCGTCGCCTTAATTTTTGATGAATCGTTTATCGATTTTGCCGAAAAAGAAAAGCGGTACACGTTGATTGACGAAACGCTGCTTGCCGACTACCCGAACCTTACGGTGATAAAGTCAATCAGTAAAAGTTTCGGTGTTCCGGGATTACGGCTCGGCGTGCTTGCTTCCGCTGATGAAAACTATATTGAAAAAATCAAAAAAACAAATACGATATGGAATATCAATTCGTTTGCCGAATATTTTTTGCAGATTTACGACAAATACAGCAAAACGTACAAAACCGCCTGTGATTTAATTGCTGCCGAACGGAAACGCTTCAGCGAGCGGCTCTCACAGCTTCCCGGAGTACGGGTTTTTCCCAGTCAAGCAAATTATCTTATGTGCCGTCTCGATAAGGAAATCGTACCGGAAAAACTGGCAAGTACTTTGTTGGAGCGGTACAATATTTTTATAAAAGACCTTTCAACAAAACGCGGCTTTGAAAACGGAAACTATATCCGGCTTGCCGTGCGGGACACTGCCGATAATGATGCACTGATCGCCGCCCTTGAAGCAGTGCTGCCGAGGAAGTAAAGGAAACGGGGATTAAAGGCTTGACACTTCGAGCTATCGCTCAAGGAAACGCTGATTAAAGGCTTGACGCCGTTTAACAGCGTTTCCTTATTGTTTC
>CALDWC010000045.1 GCA_937923945.1 uncultured Treponema sp. | reverse complement strand
TAACCCGAGGTTTTAGAGATGCCCTCAATTCTCGATTGAATTAATCAGTGCCTCCGTAAAGGTAGCATTACTTCCGTTCAATTGTTTTTGCCCAGTTTTCCACATTCACCACTTCATCTACAGTAAGATTTAAAAACTCTGTATCGTGCGAGATAATCAAAATAATCGTATTGCTTTTTTTAAGGCTTTGAATAATAAAAGCGATTTCTAAGCAGTGTTTATAATCCATACCGCTTGTCGGCTCATCAAAGCAAACAATGGTTTTTCGTGAAAGGGCAACTTGTGCTATCACAAGTCTTTGTTTTTGACCGCCCGATAAGCTCATTGGGTGCCTTTCCTTATACGCTAAAAGACTTAAACGCTCCAAAACGCCGTCCACTTCCGGCCTTGCTTCTTCGTTATTGAGCAAAAGTTCGTTTTTAAGCGAATCGGTAAAAAGCTGATGATTTACATCTTGCATAACAAGGGAGGAAATTTTAATTCTTGCATTTTTAGAAAGTTTTCTCCCATCAAGAAAAATCTCTTCTTTAGATTTTTTAAGTAAACCGATAAGCGACTTTATAAAAGTAGACTTTCCGCATCCATTTTTTCCGACAATGCCGTAAATCTTTCCAAAATTGAATAAAATATGCTTTACTTCTAGGCCTCGCTTTTTTGTAAAATTATACTGTAAATTTTTTATAAAAAGACCATCTTTGGGAATACTTTCAAGCAAGGCAGTTTTTATAAAAGGTTTTTTTAGTGCTGTTTTTTGAGGACTTCGTAAACCGTTTTTGCTAAAAAACTCATCCGTTTCAGTAAAAAATTCGCTGCCGGTAAATGTTTGCTCAATTATTCCTTTTTTTATTAAAATAACCTTATCGATAATATCCCGCACATAATACAAACGATGCTCAGCAATAATAAGCGTAATCCGCTTTTCTTTTAACACCGTAAGCATCGTCCTTAAAATCTCCGTATATTTTTCATCAAGATTTGAAGAAGGTTCATCAAGCATTATAATTTTATTTCCCGAAATATAAGCGCTTGCAATGCATAAAATTTGCTTTTCTCCTCCCGAAAGAGCAAAAATGGAGCGATCCAAAAGATGTGAAATAGGAAATAGGGTGAGAAGTGCATCAAGCCGCTTTTTCATTTCTTCTCGTTTCAGTCCGATATTTTCAAGATAAAAAAGCAGTTCGCGCGTCGTATCCACATTAAAAAAGTGAGTTTTAGGATTTTGGAAAACAGTTGAAATAAGGGAGGCAATTTTATACATCTTTTCATCAAGTAAATTTCTTCCATTATAAAGAACTTCACCTGAAATACTGCATTCATCATAATTTTTTGCAATGCCGTTGATTGCGTTTAGTATACTCGATTTACCGGAACCTGAAAGCCCCGCTAACAGTACGGCTTCGCCTTCTTCAACTTGAAAACTTATATCTTTTAAAAACTGCTCGCTTTTCGGATACGAGAGATTCAAGTTTTTAACGACGAGCATAATATCCTCCGACAACTAATGTAAAAATAACAAGAACATAAACAAAATCGATAAACTTTACCGTGTTTTTTATAAAAAGCTCTTTTTTAATCGGATTTGCAACCGCTTTGACTTCTGCCGCTTTTGAAATATCATCGGCAATATTTGAAGAAATAACTAAAATAGGAATTGTTACATATTCAAGGTATTTCAAGGGCGTTTTAAGCGAAATGCCCCGAAGCCGCATCGCGTATTTTATGTTTTTTCGCTCCTCCTTGTAACTTGGAAAAAAACGAAACATTACGGCAATAGGAATGGAAATACTGTCGGGAATATGGAGGCTATGCATTGACGCAATGATAGAAGAACAATCGGAGGTTTTTATAAAAAACTTTCCCGCTAAAAATGATAAAAAAATCATCTTAAAAGCAATAAAAAATATAATAAATAATTGAAAAAAATCGTTAAATTCTCCAAGTCTTACTACCGTGGGTAATTTAAGAAAGATAAAAAACCAGAGC
>CALDWC010000044.1 GCA_937923945.1 uncultured Treponema sp. | reverse complement strand
ATCGCTTTATTTAAAGGAGAACCGTCACTTCCGATTAGCATCTGTTCAATGAGCTGGGTAATATACACATCTTTTATATTCTGCGTTTCCCCGACCGACCAAAGCGCCATAACTAAACTCGTTTTTTCGTCTTCGATTGAATTTAACGGAGTCGTTGCCTGTATGTGTTTCGGTTTATCAAAATGAGCAAGCGGTTGTATTTTTTCAGCCGCTTCACTGTGATCGAAATACTGCAAAAATTTTTCATCCAAAAAATCCATTTGCTTTTCCGTAGGAATATTCCCGTACAAAAACAATTTGCAATTCGCCGGATGATAAAATTTTTTATGAAATGCTTTAAACTGCTCGTAGGTTAAATCGGGAATAACACTCGGATTGCCGCCCGAATCGTATTCGTACACGGTACCTTTAAAAAGCTGATGTACAACATTGTCATAAGCGACTTGCATAAAGTCGGAATAATTTGCAAGCATTTCATTAAACACGACACCTTGTTCGCTGACATGTCCGTCCTCGTCAATTTCAAAGCGATGCCCTTCCTGTTCAAACGCCCGCTGCGCAAGCGTCGGAAAAAACACCGCATCGGCATACACGGACATCAGCGTAAAATATTCTGACTCAACAATGGAGCTTGCAGGATATACGGTTTTATCCGGAAACGTAATCGCATTCAAAAAGGTTGTCAAGTTTTGGCGCGACAGCGTTAAAAACGGATCGCCGAGCGGATAGTGTTTTGAGCCGCAAAGCACGGTGTGTTCGGTAATATGCTGCACACCGGTCGAATTATGGAGCGGAGTTGAAAATCCGAAAGAAAACCAATTTTCCTTATCATCATTTAAAAGATGAAATAATTGTAAGCCCGTTTTTTTATGTTCCGCAAAAATTCCTACTGCATGCAGTTCGGGAATTTCGCGTTTTTCTAAAATCGTAAAAGCATTTTTTGCCATAATATTATCTTAAAATAAATTGCCTCATTATGGAAGTATCTCACAATATCAATTTTTAGATACTTCTTTTAAAACACAATGTTTTAAATCGCCAAATTTCGGCGACTTAAGGAAACGCTGATTAATTCTCGATTGAATTAATCAGTGCCTCCTTAAAACTCAAGCAAGTTCTAAAACTTTTATAATTTTGAGTTTTAGAACTTGCTTCGTCGTTTAATACGCGTTCACTTTAACACCGACGTTGTTTGCTTTCACAGCGTTGTCATACATTGCTTCGCAGGTTACCGCAGGAACAAAGTAAGCGCCTTTGTATGTGAGCGTCGCGGTGAACTCGAACGTTTTATCTTTTCCGGCGTCAAGGTCAAAGTGTACGTAAACGCAGTTATCACGAATGTCAAGATACGAATAATTTTTATCGGCAACTTCACCACCGAGCCGTTCGTTGGAAATTTCCCAACCGGTCGGAATCGGGAATGTTAGCACCAAATTATCAAACGTTTCTTTTGCCATGTTCTTTACGGTAAGTTTTGTTTTAAATGTGTCGCCCGGTTTTAACTCCGTTACGGAAATGTTTTTGCCGTCCATTACGTACACAACATGCAACGCGATTCCGTTCTGCATCGCGGCTTCCGAACCGCTCGGTATTTTACTCGTGTAGCGGACAGTAACAAAGCACGCTGCTTTACCGGTATTTTTCACCGAAAGTTTTTGCGTTTCCGCATTATCAAGCGCAATCGTGTGAATTTCCGCATTTGCTTGCAGCGTATTTTTTATGTGCTGCCCGCCTGCATTAATTTCATACTGCACGTTTTCATCACCCTCTTTCGTCAAAAAGTTTGACGCCGCAATTAACACCCATGCCGCTTCCTGCGTTGAAAGCCAGCGCGCGTCATTCGACAGTTTTGCCAACGCGGCAAAGCGTTCACCCGCACTGCGGTGATTGATTTGTTTTGCAACCACGCAGGTAATCGCGAGATCGCGTATCGAAGATGAAAAGTCTCCGCCGGTTTTTCGATATGACGGAAAATCTTTTTGGATTTCGTTAAAAAGTTTTTGTCCTTGCGCTTCATTTCCCGACACGACGTACGCCAATGCAAGCAATGCTTTTGCATACGAATCCAAATCGCTCACACGGCTTAAACGGTTCATCGCCCCGATATTCGGTTTTCCGATCAATGCCAGTACGTACAACCGATAACTTTGCGCGTTTAAATCATACCAGCCGCTTGACGAAAAACTATTGGAATAATTTTGCAAGTGCGAAACGAGCGAATTGTACATGACCGGTTCAACGGCGTAACCGGCTCGCTTTGCTTCCGTTAAGAAGTGCAGCACGTATGCGCTCGCCCACAGATACTCATAGGAGCCGCCCTGCCAGTACGTGAATCCACCGTTTGCAAGTTGGTACTTCGGATAGCGCGCAATAACGCTGTTGATGTTGCTTTTGATATTTGCAACGGCAGCATCCGTGAGGTTCAGCATCTTGTCAAGATACAGCTGCGCAAATGCTTTTGATGTGATTTGCTCAATGCAGCCGTGCGGAAACTCCAGCAAATAGCTCAAATGTTTTTCGATGCCCATCGGTTGCGATTTTGAAACTTCAATATGTAATTCTTTAGTTCCTTTTTCACCGATAGTTTTAATCACCGGATCAATTTTTTCATTCGGCTTTAAAGAAAACACTTGGGTATCTTCATACTTTGTGCCGCGCGAAGCAACCGCTATTTCTGTTGTTGAACGGGCAACTTCGCGCATACCTTCTTTCGCCGTAAAGGACACCTGCACCGTTCCGGCGCTATCAAACGGCACGGTAAATAAAACCGTTTTGTTCGCATTCGCCGCAAGTTCAACCGTCTGTGTATTATGTTTTTCAGCCGCCCCTTTCACCTCAAGATTGACGGAAACTTTTTTTGTTTTATCCGTCGTGTTAAAAACTGTAACGGGCATTTCGATTTGTTCACCGGCACCGATAGTACGCGGCAGCGTAGGAGAAAGCATAATGTCGCTTTTGACTTTTACTTTTTCTTCGGCACATCCGTAGGCGGTGTCATTTGCAAACACCGTCATCAGGCGGACTTCACCGATATACTCCGGCATTTTAAATTCGAGCTCTTTTGTTTCACCTTTATTTAAAGTAAAAGGACCGAAATAAAATACCACCGGTTTAAAACGTTCTGCTTTTTTGTTTGCGAGGTTTTCACCTTCCAGTCCGCCGCCGCCGACCGTAATCAAGGTTTGCAATTCGCCTTTGATTGCACCGCTCACAAAATTAAAAATATCAAAACTTAAAAGTTGCGACGATTCTTTTCGGTAAAAATAATCCCACGGATTGCTTGTTTTGAAAGCTGTCAATCCAAGTAAACCTTCATCAACCACGGCAACAGTAAACGTTGCAGGTTTGCCGTCTTTTTCAGAAACTTTCAGTTTGCAGTTTTCATTCGGTTTAAACTCGCCGGCGGCTTTAACCATCGGATTTAAATGCGTTGTCTTATCTTCGATCATTATCGGAATAATTCCGTACATCCGAAGCGGCATACTGTTTGCCGTTTGCGCATAAGGCTGCACCAAACTGATATGCACGTACACATTCGGCGCCATTGCCGCATCGGTTTTAAACCGATACGTGTTCGTACCATCTACCGCTTTAACCGTTTCCTGTTTTATAATCACCCCGTTTTTTTCAATCGTAATGTACGCGGTTGCATTTTTGTTCGCATTGAATGTTACTTCGGCGGTTTCATTCGTAGTGTACGTATCTTTGTTGGAGGTTAAAAGCAGCATGTTTGCCGAACCTTCAACATCGGTATTATTGCGGGTTGCCCAGTATGGATAATCAACATACCCGATACCGGTTGCACTGTGTCCGCCTTCGGAATCGCTTACCACAAAAAGATAGCGTCCCCAATCATCGAGGTTAAAATCAACGGCAATTTCTCCGCCTTTTACGCTCATCTCTTTGGTGAACACTTTACTTGCTGCGCGGTTTTCATCGTAACTCGCTTTGGTGTACGCATCTCGGATCCACCACCAGCACCAATCAAGTTTGTACACGGAAAATAAAACCTGCGTATTTTCCTTTACGAGATTACCCGCTTCATCGACAACTGCAATTTCCGCCGTGTGCGTTTTGTCGGTATAAAAAACGTCGCGGTACTCGTCATCGCTTTTCGGAAGTTTTAAACCGACATAGCGTGGAAACGGAGAAAACGGAACCGACTTCGTTTCAATCGAATAAGCTCCGCTCGGTTCATACACGCGCGTTTCCAAAACTGCCGTGAGTAAACCGCTTACATTTTTTCCCGCATCCAGTTTTACTTGAAACGATGCGTGCCCTTGATCATCAAGTATGCCGTTCCAAATTTTTTTCAACGGCGTTGCGGTTGCAAATTCCAAATTGCTGAAATTGTAGCCGCTGAATTTTTCAAAGCCCGCATTGTTGCTGACATAGCGTGAATAAATCTCCGATTTTAATCCGCCCGCTTTTACACCGGTGAGCCACTCGCTTGAAAGTAAAACGTTGTTTATCCCTGAATTAAAATAATTTTTTTCAACCTGCAAGTTCACCGCAAGTTTATTCGGAATAATGCTTTCAATTTTTACGTGCTTTGACCACACATTATTTCCCGTTTTAAAAACCGCATTCCACGTTCCCGTTATATCATTCTTGCCGGTTGCCGTTTCAACTTTGTAAAAGCCGTTCACCCCTTCGGTTAAAACTTTTTTATCAACAATTTTTCCCATCGGATTTTCGAGCGTAAACACAACCGGCACATTTGCCGGTAATGTTTTTTCTTTATCTTGAATAATTAAACACAAATGCAGCGTGTCTCCGGGGCGCCATACGCCGCGTTCGCCGTACACAAAACCTTTTACGCCATCGTATGCGGTTACCCCGCCGACTTGGAAGTTGCCGGTACTCAACGGCGCAGAACGCAAGTCGAGATACGCATAATTGTTTCCGCTCTTCGCTTGGATAAACGTAAAGTCTTCGCCACTTTTTACTTTGTAGCTTCCGTTTGAATCTGCCGTCCCCTCTTCAACGAGGCTTTGCGTAAAGTTGTACAGCTGTATATCGGTGTTTTTTTCCGTTTCGCCGGTGAGCAAGTTAATTGCCTGAATGTATACATCCCCTTTCGTATCCGACTTTACCGACAGAGCAAGATTGGACACCAACACATTTTTTGTTTTCAGGACAGCACTGTTGTAACATTCCAAATAGTACGCCGGATGATTCGGGTTGTCACTGTGTTCCCAATAGTTACCTTGACCTTTTTTATTTTCAACACTGTTCCAATAATCGGAATATGAACTTTCGGAAAAGTTTACAAAGTCGGACGGAAATTCAAAATCGGTTTTCTTTTCAGCGCTTGCAGTTTCATATTTTGCATGACGGTGTGCAAACGTAATTCTCAGTTGAAACATCCCGTCAGGAAATTGCTTTACCAACTCCGTCATATCAAGACCGCGTGTTACGAATTGATTTTTCATATCATCGTTCCACTCAAAATCAAACGCTTTTCGCCACACCGATTTTCCGACGCGGTACATTTCATCTTCGCCGTTTAAACTATTCACTTGCAAAAATTGGAGCATATTATGCTGCGGAATTTTTACCGCATCGATAATCACACCGGAAAGATTTTTTGTGTAAACAACAACGACGGGTTTTCCGTCACTAGGCAAAATCGCATTATTATCGGCAAACTTTAACGAAGGTTTTTCCCACCCGACAACCACGTGGTAATCATAACCGCTTTTGAGTGTATGCCCCGCCGCACTTTTAAAATTCGGTAAAATCGAAATCACCGCATCATCAGGCCACGATTGCCGCGAACAAGTTACCGTAATATTGTTTCGATCAATATTCCAGCGGTACGTATAATCGATGTCGGTGGAAGTAACGGAAATAAATTCACGTAAATCAATGCGGTCGTCAAGCAGTTCGGAAAAAGTAAACCGCACCGTTTTATCACTCGTCATCTTGACGTTGACAATATCAAAAATACCTTCAGCGGGAATAGTACGGGAGAGCGTTCCCTTTGCGGAAAAGCCGATTGACCGTGCATCATACGAAAGCGATAAGGTTTGCTCCTTTTCGGCTCGAGCAATATTTTTTATTTTAAAATCATGGAACGACGTAGGCACATTACTTTCGTTAAAAAAAATTTCACACGGCGTGCCGTTTAATTTCGCACTCAAGGCTTTTGCCACTTCTTTTGTGCTGCAATTAATATCGGTTGCAACTGAAATGCCGAGTTCGTAGTGCGCATTGCTTTTCGCTTCGAGTTCACCGATCGTTATATCAAACTTCGGCGCCGTTGCATAAAACTCACGGTGGACACCGATTTTATTTGCACCTTTATTGAGAATTTTTCCGACATCGAGCGCCAATGCAAAGCGACTGTCTCCGGTAAACATATGTTCCGGTGTAAACACAATCGTCCGTGCATCTTTTAATTCCCAAGCGCCTTTTTGCTCCGGGGTAAAAACCGCCGCCTGTGCTATCGCGTTTGTATTCTGCACATCTTCCGTAAACGTAACGATGATACTCGCATCGCGGTTAATCACATTCGGTGTCATCGAAAGAATGTACGAATCTCCGTCTTCTGAAAATTCCGTCTTTTTTGCTGTACACGAAAAAACCGAAACACACAACATCAAAATAAAAACTTTTTTTATCGATTTCATAAATCCTCCGTCAAGGTAAAAATCAAGCCGCACATAATTTCTACCATTATAATTATTTTTCGGTAAAGTGCAACAATATCTTCAAATCGGATGATTTTACATTACAGAAAGATAGCCTACTGCAAACTGCGGACTGGACATTTATACTCTAAACGGGTATACTGCAAAGGTGAAAAAGCTGACTTTAGTTTTATTGCTGCTTCAATTTTGTATATCCTGTACTGCAGCTCCGCATGTTATCATTACCAAAATAAGCAATGCCGAATTTTCAAACCTCGTGCAGTTAAAAAATCCGATAACGGAAAAAACAAAACCCGTTGAACATGAAGAAGAAAAAACAATTGAAGAACCCGTTGATAGCGGATTTACCTCGGTGCAGCTTGACGTCGAAATATTGGAACCGGGGAACAAAAAGTATTATGACGCAATTTTACCGAATAATTCATTCAGCTTTCTTGCATATCAAAATCAATGTGAAATTTTTTTTGATGCGAGCGGCATCAATTCGTTTACGCTGTACATAAATAATGTGGAGATCGAAACGGCGAATATTTGTAAAAACGGTTTTGTAAAAGTCGATGTTACCGAGATTATAAAAAACGGGCGGAATATTTTATACGTTTCCAACATTGAAAAAAAATATAATACGGCATCACTTAAACTGAGGATTCCGTATCCGGTGCTGACCCGCAGCAATAAAAAAATCCGGAGTATCAATTACACCGCATTGGAATTGGTTGACGAAATTTTACAATCGCAAGTTGCAAACGGTTTTCCGTCCGTACAATTACTGGTTGCAAAAGACGGTTTTGTGATTGCCGACAAATCGTACGGTACCATTTACAATGCAAATAATTTTCCGCAAACAAGTTTTGGAACAGCGCCGACAGTTACCGGAAAAACATTATATGATTTGGCGAGCAACACCAAAATGTACGCAACCGTGTTTGCAATTCAGCGTTTGGTTTTTTTGAAAAAAATTTCCATTCACGATAAAGTGAGCAGTTTTTTTCCGGAATTTACCGATACAAAAAATGCAAAGTATACCGGCAAAGCGGAAATGACGATTGAGCATTTACTGACTCACAGTTCCGGTTTTCCCGCAGGAGCCGCTTACTATGCAAAAAAGGCGGTCAAGCAAAAATACGGAACGGCACGAAAACAAGCGGTGCTGCAAGAAATTTTAAAAACAAAATTGATTCACGATGTCGGTACGGAAGTCGTATACTCGGATATAAACTTTATGCTGCTTTCATTTATTGTTGAAAAAGTAACAGGGCAATCATTTGCATCTTTTGTTGAAAATGAAATTTACACACCGCTCCATTTAAAACGTATTTGTTTTAAACCGCTCGCGCACGGTTTTCCGCTTTCGGAAATTGCGGCAACCGAAATCGGATTAGATCGTTCGGCGGAAAATGAACCTTACAACGGATTTGCACACGGACGCGTTCATGATCCTGAAGCATTCGGCGCGATGAACGAAGTTTCAGGTCATGCGGGGCTTTTCGGTAATGCGGAAAGTCTTGCGGTGTTGGCGCAAACGATGATAAACGGCGGCGGCTACGGCAACACGCGCCTTTTCAGTGAAAACACGAGCCGCAGCTTTTTAAGTCTCAGTCAGTATCATCCCGGATATGCATTGGGCTGGCGGACGCAAAACACAGAAGAATACAAATGGGCGTTTTCAACGCTTGCATCGCCGTACACGTTCGGACACACCGGTTGGACGGGAACGCTCAGTTTATTCGATGTTGAAAATAATCTGATTATTATTATTTTAACGAATGCAAAACACAGTAAATACGCCGGTGCAAATAAATTTGAAGGCGATTATTTTCTTGCAAAAAATTACGGAGCAATCACTTCAATTATTTATTCGGCGTTTTCAGAATATGATATGGAATATTTTTCATCACTTTTGGCGGAACTTGCCGTACAAAAATACGAATTGATTGTGCATAATAAAAAGTTTCAAAACAACGGAGCGTATTCCGATCTTGCATCAATTATGGATGTGGTAAAAAAGCATCGAACTTCACCTCGGATAAAAAAATTTTTGAAAACTGACATCGCAAAACACATAGATTCTTTTTTGAAGGAAAACCAAAAATGAAAAAATCCGCAATGGTCACAAAGAAAAATACCCTCATCAAAAAGAGTCGGCTCATCTTTTGTTTGCTCAGTGTGTCTTTATTGATTGCATGCACGGGCATGCAAACGCGTCATACAAACGATGACGGAATACATTCCGACGAATGTCCGGCAAACGATGGAGAACAAATCGAGCCGCCCCTCGTGCTCGGCATTGAGCGCATCAACGAGTTTGCGGAAGTTTTTAAAAATAAGCGGGTCGGTTTGATCACAAATGCGACGGGTATCGATAGGAATGGGACTCCTTCACTTGATATTCTGCACGGGAGCGTAAACCTCGTTGCGCTTTTTTCTCCCGAACACGGAATACGCGGCAACGAAACTGCGGGGGCAAGCGTTTCAAACTCGACCGATAAAAAAACCGGTTTGCCGATTTACAGCTTGTACGGTAAAACAAAACGCCCGACAAAAAAAATGCTTTCGCACATTGACGTGCTCTGTTTTGATATGCAGGATGTCGGCTCCCGATTTTATACCTACATTTGGACGATGGCGTATGCGATGGAAGCCTGCGCCGAGTACGGTGTTGACTTTGTAGTGTTCGACAGACCGAATCCGATCGGCAACTCGGTTGAAGGAGCGATTTTGCAAATGCCGTACCGATCGTTCGTTGGCTATTTGCCGATTGCACAACGGCACGGAATGACGGTCGGAGAATTGGCACGGCTCTTTAATACGGAGTTTAAAATTCGCTGCCGCTTAACGGTGATACCAATGCAGCATTACCGGTATGCAAAACCCTACCGCGAATATTCGCTCATGTGGATTCCGACTTCGCCGAATATTCCGCACCGAACAACGGCACTGCTTTACTCCGGTATGTGTTTATTTGAAGGCGTGAATCTGTCAGTCGGACGCGGTACAACAATGCCGTTTGAATATATCGGTGCGCCATACATTACTGCGGAGCATTTTGCCGAACGCTTAAACGCATTGCAACTTGACGGCGTATTTTTTTATCCGGCATATTTTACGCCAACCGACTCTGTATTTAAAGGCAGCGCCTGTCAAGGCGTGCAAGTGATTATAACCGATGAAGAAAAAATAAAACCGGTTACCGTTGCGGTGTATATATTTGATACTTTAAAAAAGATGTACCCAATGCGATTTAAAATCCGTGACATCGGTAGCCGTTCCGCTCCGATAAATTTACTTTCCGGAACGCCTTATTTCAGCGAAGCGCACTTTGACGCGGAAACCGTCTTACAAAAAATGCAAGCCGATACGGAGCGTTTTCTCGAATTGCGGAAACCGTATTTGCTGTATGAATAATCGCTGTATTCTATTTACCGTCACCATCAACTTTGACGATTTTAATATACCGAATTAAATCATTATCCATTTCTTGAATGGTAAATTTGAAAGATACCCTCAATTCTCGATTGAATTAATCAGTGTCTCCCATAGCATTCCGCCGCACTCACCGCTTTTTATAAAAACCTTTGTAAAAACTTTTTCCGTGTTTCCGCTTCTTCCTGCGCGGCAGCGACCAGTTCGTTTTTTTTCACCGAAGAAAGCACCGCATGCTGTTCGGCTTTGTTTCGGTACGTGATTTCACGGAACGGATCCGTATAGTCTTTATTTTTCGTGCGGTAAATTTGATCTGCAATGTAATCACAAATTCCGCACGCTTCCTGCACCAATGAACGAAACATCTCTTGCGAAATACTCGGCACATCTGCGGCATACAAAAGAGCGGCATACGCATTTTCCGCTTTATCATCCTCATAATGCGTTTGCAATTCTCGGTACGCTTCGTGGATTTCGCTCCAATTTTTATACTTGCCCGCTCCAATGCTTTTTCGCAGCGCCGCTTCGCGCGCTTGCGAAATCAGTTGTCCGCCGAAATTTTCCCAGCTCAACGGAATATTCTCTCGCGTGATACTTTGAAAACTTTCGAGGTTCTTTTCTGTTATGTCAAAATAGCGGGTGAGTGTTTTTACTCCGTACCAAATCAACATTTGTCGGTACGCGAGCCACGCCTGAACCGGCTTTAAAATTTTTGTCCGGCGAGTCGAACGCTCAATACTTCGCTCACCGGCATAAATCGCAAGTGTTTTCACCTCATCAAAGTGCTTTTCAATAATTTCCTGTATCGACAAAGTACTTTTTGTTTTTTCTTGCCAGGCAGCAACAATTTTTTTACTCAAAAGATTCATCGCATTGATAATTTCAGCCACGGTGTCCGGTGCCAAATAATCGGTTTCAATCAATTGTACTTTTACAACGCGGCGATCGCGTTTGATAAACTTTTTGTTGTTGCGTTCCAGCGCATACATATTGTACATCCAGTAATACGCCGGCATAATTTCAAGCTCCCCGGAATGCTCATTGTCCATCACGAGCGAAAAAGGAAACGGCACATTCAATTCATAATTATAGTTTGCTTTTTGAATAACCGTAAACGATGCGAACCGGCTGTTGTGCTTAAAAGTAGTACACAATCCGGGCCAAAATCCGCGCCCGGCGATCAACTCGCCGTCATTTCCGCGCGTGTTATGGTTTGAACCGATAGTCGCTCCCGCTGCAATGTTCGACTGCCCCTGTACCAACGCCGAAATTAAAAATGAATTATTGTGGTGCTGTTCATGAAACGGAAAAATGAGAGCGTTTAAAACTTCACAACAGGAAATCGTTGAATTGTCCCCGAGTATGGAATGAATGAGCCGCGCTCCGTATTTTACTTCGCAATTGGAACCGGTTACAAATCGAACGGCCTTTACCCCGTAAAAAATGCGGGAACCAAAACCGACAATGCCGTTTACTAACTCGACGCCCTCCCCTATTTGAGTTTGTTCATCGAATGAAGATTTGATGGTTAAGTTTTTTAGTTTATTTGCTCCCTTTGCATAAACCGCGTCCCCGAAATTCACGTCCTTGATAATTCTGCAGCTTTTGATGCAGCACTCGCTTCCGATAACACCGTAAAATCCGCGTCGGTTGTCGGCACTCTCCTGTGTTATTTTTTTTAAAGCGCCGATCAGTTTTTTATCATCACGGAACCGCGCCCAAAGGTACGCGTCCGCCGGAATCATATCGGTAAAGGGAAGTACTTCGCGTCCGCCGGTTTCATTCAGCACTTCGATGGAAACGCGCACGGCTTCATCTTCGCCCTGTTTAACAATACCTTCACCGAATTTTGCGTGATTTGTCGTACATATTTCATCAATGCGGCTTAAAATAACCCGCTCTTTGATAATATAATGCGAAATATATGCACAGTCATGCACGGCACAATTTTCTAAAATATCCGTCGAAATAATTCTACTGTTAGTAATTCCGATCGGCACAATAAAATCATGATACTGCAAATAGCTGTTTTGCATTTTGCCGATTCTCACCAAGCCGGCGAAAATATTGTTTTTAAGCAAACCCGGATTAAACGGATCTTCGACCAGCACGTCATTCCAATTTGTACACGAATTGCCGTTTTTAATCAGCGCTTCAACTTCGTCATAGGTTAAATGGCGATACGGCTTTTTTTCAACTTGCGCGTCGCGTAAATAGTATTCGTCTTTTCCCTTCGGTAAAAACTTACCCTCAACAAAATTATACGCATAGGCTTTTTCTTCAACGATGTTCATTTTTCGCATAAGTCTCTCCCCGTTTTTCCGGCATTACCATCAGTAATACTGAAAAACAAAAACACGATGGACTCAACAGCCGCTGTTTATGTGATAATATGCCGAAATATGACAAGAAATGTTCGGGCAATGCTGTCCGAAAAAGATATGCTGAAGGCGGGAATTGAACCCGCACGGCATTGCTGCCAAGGGATTTTAAGTCCCTAGTGTCTACCTATTCCACCACTCCAGCAACTGGTGTTTTGTATTCTATCATAAACCGCGTTTTTAGTCAATACCATTTTTGAAAAAACTGAAAATATCGTGCAGCTTTCAAAAGGATTTGCGCTTTTTTTACGGTTTCAATAACGAAATGATTTCTTTGTTTCCGAAAACTTCCGCGTATTTTACCGCATCCATACCGAGCTTATCTTTTAGCGCAGGATTGGCTCCGTATTTTACTAAAAGCTCAACCAGCTTGCCATCCTGTCTGCCCACGGCTAAAATAAGCGCCGTTTGACCGTCTTCACTTTGCAAGTCGGGATTTGCGGCGTTTTGCAAAAGCAAGGTTGCATTGGTGGCATTACCGATTTGAACGGCATCCATCAGCGGAGAATATTTTCTGTCGGCGGAAACTTTATTGACATCAGCTCCCGCTCTAATCAGCAAAGCAGCCATTTCGGAAAGCGACTTGCGTACGGCAATCGATAACACCGGAGTTCCCGTTGCATCGCAAACCGTAGGTGAAAAACCGGCATCCAAAAAAAGCTGTGCAATTTCCAAATCGTTGTTTTCAACCGCCACCACAAAATTCGAATCAAAAAACGGATATCCTTTTTCCAGCAACATAGTGCGGGCAAGCTGTTTTTGTGAATCTTCTTCGAAATGTTTTTTTTCTTTTATAAAATAACTTTCAAATGAAGTAATTCCGAGCGTTACCACAAAATGCTCAAGAATACTCGGCAATTTCCGCGGAGCGGTACTCGTTAAAAGCAGCACCGGTAAGCCCCTGCCGATTGCATAGCCGGCATAAAAGAGAAAAGCGGAAACCGCGAGCGGCTCATCTTCCAGAATAAACAAAAAATGAGTCGCTTTACTCAAAAACGCGATAGGGTTTTTGTACGTATTCCGATCCCACAGTTCTGCACACAAAAACGAATTTGCGTCGCAACCATACTTTTGAATGAGCGTTTGAATTATCCGCACCCGCTTATCTTGCGCATGATCATAAAAAATAACAACATTCACGAAATAAATTTTATCAAATAAAAATTTTTGTGTCAAGACCGGCATTGCAATTTATTTTTACGATACATCGAAACCTGCCGGTCGATTTCTCCATTACATATCGTTTATAAATCGTCTTCCAAAGCGGTGCTTTTTGCATACGCCGTTGAACGGGCTTCAAAAAAGTCGGTTTTTACCATATTCGCATTGGAATACGCGCTCACCCACTGCATATCTTTCGGCTCTTCTTCGTAGCCGTCAAAAAGCGGGTCAAGGCCCAACGACGTTGCACGCAGATTGCCGAGATAGCTGATGTAATCCCGCACCATCTTTTTACTCAAACCCGGTATGGCGTCTCCGATAACATATTCGCCCCAGTCAATTTCCTGCCGCACTCCTTCGAGGAGCATCTGCCGATAGAGCGAAATATAATCGGCGGTAAACATTTCAGGCTCTTCTTTTTGAAGCTCTAAAATAATATTTTTAAAAAGCCATAGATGCGTATTTTCGTCGCGGTTAATGTAACGGATTTCCTGCGCCGAACCGGGCATTTTGCCAATACGCGATAAATTATAAAAAAACATAAATCCCGAATAAAAATAAATCCCTTCGAGAATATAATTGGCAATTAAAACCCGCATAAAATTTTTTTTGGATTTATCTTTTTGGAAGTCATTATAAATTTCACCGATAAACGTATTCCGTTTCAGCAAATGTTCATCCGTTTTCCATTGATACAAAATATCATTCCGCTGCTCCGGTGAACAAATCGTATCAAGCATATACGAATAACTTTGCGAATGGATACATTCCTGATAGGTTTGAATATTCAAACAAAGGTTAACTTCGTTGGCGGTAATGTATTCGCTCACGTTCGGAAGATTCGCGGATTGCAGCGAATCCAGAAAAATCAAAAACGACAGGATTTTATCGTATGCGGTGCGCTCTTCCGGTAAAAGGTTCGGGTAATCTTTTACATCCTGCGCGAGGTTCACTTCTTCCGGCACCCAAAAATTATTCATAGCCTGGCGGTACCACTGCGAAACCCAGCCGTATTTCATATTGTTAAAGTCATTCAAATTCGTCGTGTTTCCGCTGATCATCCGCCGCAAGCGCAAATCAATATCGCCTTCGGGATTAAACAGCGGACGTTTTACTAAATCCATAAAAGTCCTCCGAGTAATGATGCTGCATTATACGGTATTTCCCGTTTTTATAAAAGAGTTGAAGGTATCATTTTTTCCACATGAATTGAAATATTTTTTTAAAAAAGCTATAATACCGACCTATGCAAATACGTGAAAAGTTTTATTCCGATATTACACGCGCCGCTCAAAATAAAGCCGAAACGGCTTCAGCAAAATTTATCGCGGCAGTTACATCGTACGATCACTCTGTGGAATGTATCGCGCGGGATATGGTTTCATTTTGGGAAGCCGAGTATAAAGCCGATAACACCGCCGTTGAAAATGCCGAATGGTTTTTTACGCTCTATTGTTTTTTTATCGGCGAGTTTGATAAAGAACAAAATTTTTCCGACCACGATTGGCAACAGTTGGTTTCGTCCGTCACAGCGGCACAAGACGAATTGGACATTGACTTATTGAATACATATCTCGCCTGCTTTTTAGAACGGGGCGTTTTATAATGGATGTGAACGAGGTAGAAACTCGGTACCGCGTATGTACGATGTGCCCGCACCGTTGCGGCGTAAACCGCTTTGAACGCACTGGGCTTTGCGGCGAAGGCGCACAGTTAAAACTTGCGTGGGCGGGACTCCACTTCGGCGAAGAACCGGTACTGACCTGCAAAGGCGGCTCGGGAACCGTTTTCGTAACGGGCTGCAACTTGCAATGCGCATTTTGTCAAAACTACCAAGTATCACAGGAAGGTATGGGGCGTATCGTCAGCGAAGCGGAATTTGTTGAAATCGTGCTGCGGCTCCAAGCCGCCGGCGCCGAAAACTTAAATATAGTTACCGGCACTCATCAGGCATTTTTACTGAAACAGTACATTGCGGCGGCACGGAAAAACGGGTGTACGCTGCCGGTTGTTTGGAACACTTCGAGCTATGAAACACCCGAAACGGTACGGGCTTTAGCGGGGACGGTTGACATCTGGCTTGCCGACATAAAAACGTTTGATGTGCATACCGCCTGCAATGTTTTTAACGCTCCCGATTACGTTGAAATGGCACAAGAGGCGATTCTTGCAATGTGTGAACAAAGTCCTTTGCGTTTTGAAACGGCGGAAAAAGACTTGAACGGAAGCGGAAACAAAGCACAGAAGTTGCTTTCGGGAGTTATTGTGCGGCATTTGGCGCTGCCTGAAAGTTTACCCGACAGTTTTCGCGTACTGCAGTGGTTTGCACAACAAGTGAAAAAGAATGCCCTGCTTTCGTTGATGACGCAGTATACTCCGGTGAAAAATAATAAAAAGTTTGATAAAATTACGGCATTTGAAAATCGACTGCTCGAATCGCACGAAGACGAAGCTTTGAGAAAATTTTTGACGGAACTCGACATCGACGACGGTTTTTATCAGGAACTCGAACCGGATTATTCATGGCTTCCCGATTTTTCGAGGGTACAAACGTTTTCGTCGAAACTTTCAAAACCGATTTGGCACTATGCGAACGGTTTTGTGTGAGCGTACAATTAAATAAGGATAATAGGATTTATTATGAAAAAATTATGGGGATTACTGCTCGCGGTATTTTTGATTTCCTGTTCGGGAGTACACTACCGCGACGGAACATATACCGATGTCGGCGCCGGTCATTCGGGTTCAATAAAAGTTGAAGTGGTGATCGTGAAAGGTAAAATTTCACGTGTGAATATTTTAGAATATACCGACACGCCGGGGATCAGCGATGAAGTTTTTGCAAAATTGCCGTCTGCCATCGTTCGGGGAAACTCAACCGAAGTAGACACCATCAGCGGTGCAACCGACACAAGCCGCGGAGTTTTACAAGCAGTAAACAACGCACTGAAAAAAGCTGCGCGGTAGCAGTACTTCTGTGCTGACACGAAGTCGAGCACAGAATACGCTTTCGAGTTTTACTGATACTGAATTTTCCCGCTTAGCAAAACATTTATTCCGCTTTGAACTTTCCAACTTCAGTATTTAAGTTTTCAACCGCCTGTTTATTGTACCGCGTCATTTCGTTTACTTCCTGTATAGCGTTATTGATTTGGACGGCACCTGTTGCCATTTCATTCATTCGTTCGCTGACAATGCGCGTTAAGTCATCCAGCTTTCGCATCTCTTGCGCGACTTGTTCGCCGCCGCGAAGCATTTCTGCAGAACCTTCTTTTACTTCGGAAGTTACTGCATTGATACTTCTTATCGCTTCGAGTACTTCACGGCTTCCGTTTTCCTGTTCTCGCATTGCTGCCCCTAATGTATTTTCCGAATCTTTTACGGCAACGGAAAGATTTGCTATCACATCAAACTTTTCAGATACTGCTGCCGATTTAGCATTCAGTTCAACAATTTCGCTCCCGAGCCTTTTTAAGGCGCTCGTAATTGTTTTGCCTTGCACCGAAGATTCTTCGGCAAGTTTTCGAATTTCATCAGCAACAACTGCAAAACCTTTTCCGGATTCTCCGGCATGAGCTGCCTCAATAGCGGCATTCATTGCGAGAAGGTTTGTCTGACTTGCAATGCTTTGAATGACATTGCTTGCTTCAATAAGAGATCCGGATTCTTCCAAAATTTGCTTGACAATATCGTTAGAAAATCCGACTGCCGCCTTTCCTTCGTCGGTGGCTATATCCAAACTATCAGTCGCCTCGTTCGCCTTTTCAATTGATTTTGTAATCGAAACAATATTTTCTACCATTTTTTCAATGACTGAAGATGAGCTTGCAACTGATCTTGCTTGAATTTCGATGCTGCCATTTAGGTTTTTTATCGTGTGGATAATTTCTTCCATCGTGGCACTTGTTTCACTAACACTTGCCGCTTGCGTCATCGCTTGTCCTTTAACGCTTGCAATATTTGTACTGATTTGATTAATAGTAGTTGCAGTTTCGGTCATGTTGCTTGAAAGATTCGAGCCGATTTCTTGAATTTGACGGGAATTCTCACAGATGTTTAAAATTGTATATTGTATTTTTTCGATAGTTTTATTGAAATAATCGGCTAATTGCATAATTTCACTCGACCCTTTTAGATGCAGACGGCTTGTTAAGTCGCCATCGCCTTCTGAAATATTTTTCATAGCATCAGAGGCTTCTTTAATCGGAGCGCTCAATCGTGAAGAAAGAAAGAAAATGATAAGCAACACCGCGAGTATCACCGCAAGTTCAACAATAACAATGTTCCGTATCAATGCATTAATCGGACCGAAAACTTCGTCGTAATCGATAACGGAAATCATTGTCCAGCCCATCGAAGGCACTTTAGAATATGCTGCAAGTTTTTTTACATTATCCAGCGTAAATGTCCCGATACCGGTTTTCATCTCAGTTACTGCTTGATGTTCAAAATCGCCGATACTTTTCAGTTCAGGTTTTTCTTTTGCGGCTTCATACCTATTCGTGTGTTCCTTAACAATAGTATCATCTTGATGGGAAATCGTTCTGCCATCCGTGTTCAGCATATACACGAATCCGGTTTTCCCGAATTTTACATCAGCAACTGCACGTGAAATTCGTAATCCGTCATATACAACGGCAAGAGCTCCAATTATTTTTTTATCTTTACTGCTGTAAATCGGGACACCCATAGTACATACGAGCTTTTGATTTTTATATGATAAGTATGGTGCCATAAAATGGAAGTTCCCTTTGATATTCGCCAAAAACCACTCAAATTTTTGTGCATGCATGACCGTACCGTCCGTACGAAATCCTTCGCCGTTCGTATCAGCTATTGCTAATCGGTTCCAGCCTTTATCCGTATTGAGAGAAAGCTCGTTTTGCACATCTTGAATTTTATCCCATACGGAAGTTTCCGGATCGGAAACAACAGTTCTACGGCTCATAATTTCCGCATACAATCTTTGCTGTTTTATAAACCGTTCTTCAAACAAGAGCGCTTGATTTTCCGCAATCGTTTCGAGGTTTTTATTTGCACCACGGCGCAGCGTATTCTGCAACCGAATGATAAGCACGGTACTAATCCCAACAATTGAAACAAGAAAAAGTAAACCGAAAAAGACTGTCTGTTGAAACCGAATTGAAAAACCTTTACCACGGCCCATATTATATTACCTCTTTTATTACTAGTATGGTGTTAATTTGATCACAAAAAACTTAGTGAAGGTTTTTGTGTTCGCTTGAACTATTTTACATTATGTTATAATATAGAAAAAAAATCAAGTGCTTTGCCCGCACTTTTTCAATTAATAATCAATTTCGAGTAGTATTGTCCTTATATTTTTATACCATACGTATCTTTTTTATGAACTCCGATTTACGTTTGAACATCCGATTTAAAAAAGAAAATTACTGTAGACTAAAAAAGTAAAAAATAGTATTCTTTGCGACATCAAAAGAGGAGTTTTTAGTATGAATGATTTACATAAAAACAAGTATAACATTCTTGGGATGCCTATAGCATTGTTTTGTATTATTGCGGCAATCGTAATTGCCGGTGTTTGTTGGAATAAAATGCCGGGTGGAATGATTGGTGCATTGCTTTTGATGATGGTACTGGGTGAAGTACTGAACATTATCGGTGATAATACCCCGATTATCAAAACATTTCTCGGTGGCGGACCTATTGTTATTATTTTTGTATCGTGTGCTTTATCGTATTATCGGATTCTACCCGATGCAATTGTAAAAAATGTTTCAACCTTTATGAAAAGCGGCGGGTTTTTGGATTTTTATATTGCAGCATTAATTACCGGTTCAATTCTTGGAATGAATCGTGACTTACTCGTCAAAGCGGCGATACGTTACTTTCCTTGCATAATCGGCGCGGTTGCATTTGCCCTCATTTTCGTTGCAGCCGGCGCACCGTTATTTGGCATAAAACCGGCAGAAGCGATAGCATATATCGGTATCCCGATTATGGGTGGTGGAATGGGTGCCGGAGCGGTGCCGATTGCACAGGTGTTTTCTTCTGCCCTCGCTGTTTCACCGGAACAAATTCTTTCAAAGCTAGTCCCTGCCGTTGCACTGGGAAATGCCCTTGCAATCGTTGCGGGTGGATTATTGAATAAGTTAGGAAAAGCGAGACCATCGTTGACCGGTAATGGACGGTTAATGGTAACGGGTAATTTTTCAGTTCCCGATGATTCTGAAAAAACCGAAGGTATGAAATTGAGCGATTTCGGAACGGCGATTGTCATTACAACTGCTTTTTTTGCGTGGGGAAAATTAGTTGCGGAACTTCTAAAACTCATACATATTGACATCCATACATACGCTTGGATGATAATCAGTGTTGCTATCGTGAAAGTTTTAAACCTTTTGCCGGAACCGTTTGAAAAAGCCTGTTCATCATGGTATAAATTTACGGCAACAAATTTTACCTCAGCTCTTTTAGTCGGAATTGGTATCGCGTATACAAACTTAGGTGATATTATCGGTGCATTCTCTTGGGCGTATTTGGTTCTTGTTGTATTGGTTATTATGGGAGCAATTATCGGCTCCGCAGTGATCGGTAAACTGGTTGGATTTTATCCGATTGAAGCTGCAATCACCGCCGGGCTTTGTATGGCAAATATGGGCGGTACCGGAGATGTTGCGGTGCTCACTGCCGCTAAACGTATGGAGTTAATGCCCTTTGCTCAAATATCATCACGGCTCGGCGGTGCTTTTATTATCTTGTTAGCTTCATTTCTCGTCCCGTTATTTTTCGGTGCTTGACAGTTGATGCTTATATAGTAAGCGACTATAGGTAGATAAAGACCGGTGTTAAAGTGGGCGCTGAAAAGTAGTCTCTAAAAATCTAACCCGAGGTTTGAGAGATGCCCTCAATTCATGATTGAATTAATCAGCGCTTCTTCTATCGCTCCGCCAAGGAAATAATCAGCGAAACTTCGCCGGCGGGAATACCGGTTTTTTGTGAAATTTCAGAAACACTAGCGCCTTCTCGATGCAACTGCAATACTTGATCGGTGGATAGTTTTTTTATCACAGCGGGATTATCCGTGTAAATTTTAATCGCTTCTTCTTGCTTCGCTTTTTTTTCGTTTTTAACTTTTTCAGAATTATCGGACATCAGCGAATCTAAAACCACGACTTCGCTTTTTTGTTTTGCCAATTCCTTGTTGATAATTTCCAAGCGGTTTTCGGCAGCTTTGACGGTTTCATTTGCCCGTGCAATGGCGTCTTCCAAAACGCGGACACAGGTTTCCGTTTGAAATTGTATATCGCCGATGAGTTTTGAAACTTCAGTCCGCATATTTTCCGCGTATTTGTTTTGCGAAAAATTGCGCTTCGTTACAAAAAACAAAACCGCCATTAATCCGAGATTAAAAAAAAGTAAAATAATCGCAACGGTGTTCATCCTGAAAAATCAATCTTCCTTCCGAGTTCGGGATCGGTAAAATAATCATCAGCGGTATCTTTTGTATCAGGTTTTGCCGTTTTTTGAGGTTTCTGATTTTGCGGCGCAGTCCCGCTGTGTCCGTCTTTATTGACGTTAATTTTGCCGGATTCATTCATTTCTTGCACGGCAGTTTTCCGTTCGATCAACTCGCGGTTAAAAGTTTCCGCCTGCTTGACATTTTCTTCTTCCTTTGCTTTTTGTTCGCCGGCGACTTGTTTGCCGACTTTTTCCATCTGTGTATAAAGTGTCTGTAAATCAATTGGTTGAATACCCACTTGGACCTCCCGTTACAGCAGGTTTTTCATATTTGCCGTATCGTACTAAACCTTTTTCCAAATAAAATGTTGTCATGCGGCAATCACTTCGCACAATTTCCGTAAAGTCTTTAATGTTGATCGTTACACCGGCGTAGACGGTACCTGAAGCGGAAACACGTCCTTCGGCTTTAATGGTATCCAAATAGGTTTTCAGTTTTTCAATTTCTTGCTGCGCTTCACTTATTTGCGTTTCAATCGTAAACTTCGACGTTACATATTTTTGCAGCAATTCTTCTTTGTCGGCTTGTAAACCGCCGCGCCGTTTTTTTTGCTCTTCGAGAACCTTTAAATTAAGATTTACTTCATTGAGCATTTTTTGATTATTTTCAAGAAGCTCATTCTGCACATGCAATTGCGCTTTTGCTTTCGGATCAAAACCGACGTTCAATACCGTATCATTTCCCGCAGTCGGACTTCCGATATTTCGGGCGGCAATTAATTCGGTTGCACTCAATGTTCCGCCGATAATATCGGCTCGGCGTCCGCTGCATATAATCCGTTTATTCGCCATAACCGTGGAGTTCAAAATACCGTCCGAAACGATAACATTTTCGCCGGCAAAAACCATTTTTTCGTTTTGGATAAATTTTGCCAAAACCGATTTTTCCGAGCGAATGCTGCCGCCTTCTTTGCCGATAACCCCCTGCCCGATGATAATATCACCTTCGGAGTCTAAATTGCAACGACCAACGGTTCCTTTAATCTCGATATTACCGGAAGCTCGTACGGAAAAGTCGTCATCGACATTGCCGGTAACTAAAACGCTGCCTAAAAACTCAATGTTTCCGGTTTTGAGCGAAACATTGCCTTCAACGACAAATATCGGTTCGACAGTGATTCTACTCTTCGATATCCGAACATGCCCGTTAATAGTTGCTAACACCGTTAATCCGTCTTCGGCAAGTTCCGTGTTTTCTCCGATCGGAATCGGAATATCTTTGCCGTTATTTGCATCCATGTAGCGACCGGTAACCGTGGTTCCGCTTACGCCGCGCTCCGCCGGAATTTTTTTTGCAAGCGGCTGCCCTGCAACCACATTTTGGATTAAATTTAAATCGCGAAAATCAATTTGACCGCCCTGACCTTCTTTGAGCTGAAGGGTGTTGGGATCAGTTTCAAAATTATATTGAATATATGCATCATGTCCGTTTTGAGGTTTTTTCCCGCTTGCGATTAAATACTCTGTTTTGTACACCGGCGTATCTTGAAAATCAAGCGCCCTTTGTCTGTCAAAGCCGAATTTTACTTGATTGTTTTGTAAAAAATATTCGATTTGATCGGCTGAAACATCAGCCCCGCCCGGTCCCGGCGGAATAACATAAATATACGCTTCCATTTCGTCATCGCTGATGTTTACGGTAATGGTCGCGTCATTCACCGCATTTCGGTTATAGGGCGCAACCCGTTTGTACTCGCCGGATGCCGCTTTTACAATAGGCATCAAAACGCTTTCTTCCGGCACCGGCAAATTGCGCGCTTCAAATTTTTCAATAACGTCGTCAATTTTTATTTTGCGACCGTTTCCGACGGGTGCGGTAACTTTTACTAAAATACCAATTGGAAAGCAGCAAATAAACGCTTGTCCGTCCGCATTTTCTTCCCGCAACGCCTCGGTAATCGTTTCAAGTGTTGCATTTTCGAGAAGTTCGGAAGTTTCGTGTTTGTCGGCGTTTTTATTTTTGTAGGCAAGGATTTTCCAATCAGTCGGTACAATCGCGAAAAACCCCGATTTTCCCCGTTGAACAATCTCGTAATCAACTGCATTTACCTTTACGTCGAGTTGAATGGCAGCCGAGCTAATCGCTTCTTCAAGGGTTGCTCCCGAGGCTTCCACAAAAACGGCGGATTTATCTTCTTCGTAAAGCTCCGCCAATTTTTCTTTTATTGTATCAAGTCGTACCACGATATTCCTTCCTCATAAATTCAGCAATTAAAGGGAACATCTTTCCGCGTATGCTGAATTTCCGCCGTTTCACAACGGTAGTGAAAAACGGCACTAGAATCTGCAAGTTTTGTAATCCGGTTTGCCGAGCAAAACTTGGCGTTTAATGAGGCGCAGCATTTCTGCGCGAAATTAAACCTTCGCTTTTTATTTTCGGCAATTTCGCGGCTTTTCTTAATTCGTAATTATCGGTGTTTTTTCAAACCAACCGTTATTGCGGACTTTTATATATTCCGATCGTGCTTTTAACCGGTAATGAGTATGCCGTTACATAATTCCCTTTGTTACATTCGTGAGTTTCGCTTTCAGTTTTATATTTGCGCTCGTATGAATTTGCGAAACGCGGGATTCCGTTACATTGAGCACTTTACCGATTTCCTTGAGCGTCATATCCTCATAGTAATACATGATGAGTACGTTTTTTTCGCGCTCGGGTAATTCGTTGATCGCTTTAATCACGATTTTTTTTATTTCTTCCTGTTCGACAATAACATCGGGATTATAGGCATTCGGCGCTTCGAGCGTATCCCCCACTGCCGTTGTGTCATTCGTATCACTTTGGTACCGCGTTGAGGTTAACGAAACGATACTCGAATTTGATATTTTCAACAAAAGATCATCGTAATCCGCAACGGTCATTCCCATGCTTTTTGCTATTTCTTCGTTCGTTGCAGAACGTCCCAACTTCGCTTCCAAATCCGAAATTGTTTCTTCGACTTGCCGCGTTTTTTGTCGAATCGAACGGGGAACCCAGTCAATGGAACGCAGTTCATCGTAAATAGCACCGCGGATTCGGTTTACCGCATAGGTATTGAACTGGACGCCTTTGTCGGGGTCGTATTTATCAATCGCGTCGAGCAAACCGAAAACTCCGTATCCGACAATATCTTCAAACTCAACATGATTCGGTAATGAATTGGAAATTTTTCCTGCAACATACTTGGTCAGCGGAGCATATTTTACAATGAAGTATTCACGAATGTCCGCCGATTGTTCTTTTTTATATCGTTCCCAAAGTTCCTGTTCGGGGATATGGTCAAATTTTGCTGTATCCATTTATGTTGATTCCTTTTTTAAAATTGTTTGAATCGCTTTTGCCATGTCCTTTGCATTATTTGTACCGAATTCTCCGCTGTTGTCTTTTTTTACACTGTCCGTTCCCGCATCCACTAAATCGGAAGTTATTTCACCGACGGAACTTTCAAGCGGATTTTCAAACTGGGACATATCGGGTAATTCTTCCAAAGTTGAATCGTTATTTTGGGATGAGGCTGCCGTACTCGATACTCCGTCCCCGGCAAGCGTACTGAAATCGGTTTCTGTAGAAAGCAGTTGGGGGCTTTGAATCGATTCACGCAACGGCGATTTTTTCGGCGAAACTTCATCGGTGTTCGACGCTGTATCGGAAAATGCCTGTTCACCGCTTTTGTTGTCGGCGGGCTGATCATCTTCATCGATAACGATATCTAAATTATTGCCGACTTCTTTGTCGGTCGGCTTTTCGTTTTCCGAATCCGTAAAAAGCTCCGGCAGATACTTTTTAAAAATAATGGAAAGCAAAAAAACCAAACCGCCGCAGATAACGGCTAATGCTAAAGCCCGTAAGCAAACATGTCCGAATCGTACACCGCTTATCAAACCGATTAAAAATGACAGCACAAAGCCGACTGCAGCACCTATCGCCGCAGGCTTTAATTCGCCCATAAATCCCCCTAATAACCCTTTATTATAGAATAAAATAAATTTTATATCTAGTCAAGAGGGTAAGAATTTTTATTAAAATATGTTTTTTATAAAAATATTTTTATTGTTTTAAGGAAGGGGAATAAAATTTTACCTTTATTTTACTTCCGCTTGATTTTTATGCTTTGAAACTTTATAATCAAAGGCTATGAGTGTTGTGGGACAAATTTTTCAGCTGATCGGCAGTTTGAGTTTTATCCTTTACGGTATGAAAATTATGAGCAGCGGCATTCAAAAGAGTGCCGGAGACACGCTGCATAAAACGTTGGATTTTATGACCAAAAACCGTTTTATGGCGGTTTTGACGGGACTTATCGTTACGGCGATTATTCAGTCGTCCGGTGCAACGACTATCATGGTCATTTCATTTGTGAACGCCGAACTTTTATCCCTGCCGCAAGCGATCGGAGTGATTTTCGGCGCCAACATCGGTACGACTGTTACCGCTTGGATTGTAACGATTGTCGGTTTTAACGTGAACTTAACCGCCATCGCATTGTCCGCGTTCGGCATCGGATATTTTTTAACTTTTTTTAAACATATAGGAAAAGCAAATATCGGCGAGTCGATGATGGGTTTCGGTCTATTGTTTTTAGGCTTGGAAATGCTTTCAAACTTTGCGCCGAACCTCACGGCACAACACTTTTCCTTTTTAAGCAGTATTGAAGGGGAAGGGCTATCGACCGTTTTAAGCGGATTTTTATTCGGCTTGATCGTAACGGCGATTCTCCATTCCTCAAGTGCGACTACGGCAATTTTAATCACAATGGGCGTGAGTGGTGTCATCGGTTGGCAGTTTGCCGCAACGGCGGTACTGGGCAGTAACATCGGTTCGACTATTGACGCCGTATTGGCTGCCGTCGGTTCAAAGCTGAATGCCCGCCGTGTAGCTGCCGTTCATGTGCTGTTTAACGTTATCGGTTCAATCGTTGCGCTGATTTTCTTGCACCCGTTTATGGCGTTGGTTGACAGTTTTTTCAAAGCCGGTCCGACTGCGGAAAATATCGGAACGCGGATTTCACTGTTTCATACGCTCTTTAATACTATTAACACAATTATTTGGCTGCCCTTTATAAATCAGGTGGCTCATCTCGTTGAATGGATGGTAAAACCGAAATTCGAAGAAGCCGATGAAACATATCAGTTGTATTTTTCATCCGCCACACTCAAAGATAATCCGACCGCCTATATTATCCGCGCAGAAGCCGAAATCATAAAAATGTCGAATTTGATTTTAACGATGTTTGATCATGTTAAAATGCTTTTTGGTCCCGGAAAAAAGAAAAGCAGCAAAGCACAGGAGATTATAGATCAATTGGAATATGAAGAGGATTATGCGGATCAAATGCAGGAAGGAATTTCCAATTACCTGGTTAATATTTCCCGCCTTGCGGTTTCGACAAAACTGGACAATAACATTCGGCAAATGCTCAGCATCGTTGACGATATCGAAAACATTACCGATCAAATTTTCCAATTGGGACTGTCCATCAACCGAAGCATCCAAAACAAAATTGCAATTTCAGACAGCGATATGGAAAAGCTGATGCCCTACATTGATATGGTGAATCAGTTTATTCTTTTTGTCCATGAAAATCTGAATAAGCCGCTCCTGCCGGAACAGCTCGAAGAAGCGAACCGCATGGAAAACGCCATTGACTCGACCCGTATTAAATTGCGAAAACTTGCGCGCGTCCGCCTCGAAAAAGGCGCCAATGTCAAAGCGGAGTTGCTCTACATGGAAATGGTCAGAAAGCTCGAGCAAATCGGCGACAGTCTGTTCCGTATTTCAAACGCCCTTGCCGAAACGCAGTAGACGTTTTTTATCGGAAGAGGTCATCCCTAAAGTTATATAAAAAAAATGCCGAAAATCGACTTATGAGTATCAGCGAAACATTTGAAATGGTAAAATCAGTTTTATATGCACCGATAACGCTTCTTGTTGCGATCGGCTTTATACTCTATATTTCGCTTGTCAATTATGTTACCGATTATCGTCAAAAGGAAAAAGCACCAAAATCGAAAAAAAATGCACAAGTTGTTCGTCGACATCGCAAGATAAACGAAACGGCTGAAAATCAGGAAACGGAAACCGTTGATGAAAGCGATGAACATACGGAAAACTGAAAACGACTTCCGAGACCGATTTTTGCTTTGCCGGTTACCGTTTTTTAGTTAAAAAGAACACAAGCAAAAGGATCAATCCGATCGGCGAAAACAATAGACGAATTGCAGTTACCGTAAGTAAACCGAAAAGACGCAAGCCCAACATTACGGCAACAATGGTGATAATAATTCCTAACAAACCGCCCGAGCTTGCAGTATATCTTTTTGAGTTTGTATCACGGCGCTGTTGCTGATAGCGCTTGCGATATGACGCTTGCGCCTGTGCCCATTGCCGCCAAAAGTCTTCAAACGGATCATATCCGTCGGTGCCGGTTGCACTGCCGTAACCGCCTTGTCCATATCCGGTATTGCCGTAACGCGAATCGTAAAAACCGCCGTCATATCGTCGTCGCTGTTCCGCATCCGAGAGAACTGTGTACGCTTCATTAATTTTTTTAAACATTTCTTCTGCCGTTTTATCACCTTGATTAATATCCGGATGATATTTTTTCGCCATTTTACGGTAGGCAGCTTTTATTTCATCTTGCGTCGCATTTTTTGAAACGCCGAGTACTTCATAGTAATCCATAATTTTCCGCTACGCTTGAATTGTCGTTCCGACAAAAGGTTTTTCATTCAAAATATTTTTTAAGTTTTCAATATTTTTTCCTGCAGCACAAATTACTTTTAAGCCCATCTTACACGCTTTTGCACTCGCAATCGGATCAAACGGAAGATTTTTTCCCGGTGTCCACTCCGTTCCGACCATTTCGATAAATTTATCCCAAGAAATTTTGTCGATAGGCTTCGCATCGGGATTTTTTTTCGGATCATCGGTGTATACTTTTTCAATATTGGAAAGGTTTACTACACAGTTTGCGGAAAACTTTTCAGCGAGCAGCACTGCATCATAGTCGGTTGAAAAACCCGGCTTCCAGCCTGCGGCGATTAACACTTGACCGGCGAAAATTTTCGGTTCCGTAGGATTGTACACAACGCTGTTCGGACAAAGATCTGCAAAGCAGGCTTTGAGCAACTGCGCATTCAAATACGTTGCTGTAATACCAATCCAATCGGCTTCATTGTTGTTAACGGGAATACTTTGCCGTTCGCAAATTTCCCGGTAGGCTTGCTGATAATTTCGTGCCGGTGTGCCGCCGCCTACTACCATAATAATTTTTCGTCCGGCATCTTCTTTGAGCCATTCGCGGATAGTTCTGCTGAATTGCTGTAAAAAATCAACATCGGGCGTTTGCGGTGCCACGATTGACCCGCCTACTGAAAGAACCGTTACCATACGTTTTCTCCACTCCGATTATATGATACAAGAAAATACGTTTTTAGTCAACAAAACTTTAATCTATCCTATGCCGCTGTATTCGGAACAATACAATTGAAAACAGCGCGAACGATGTATTTCACCGCCCGAGCTGTTTTCTCAAAAAGGTTTAATCTCTTCTTTGGCGACTTTTTGCAATCAGCACCAAACGGAGCAAGTTAAAGAGGGCGGTCAGTGCAGACGCTACGTAGGTAAGTGCCGCTGCCGTAAGTACTTTTCGAGCGCCTTGTAATTCTTCACGTGCTAAAACGTTATTCATTTCCAGATTTTGCAATGCCCGCCGTGATGCATTAAACTCGACCGGCAGCGTCACCAAATAAAACGCAACTGCTCCTGCAAAAAGAATAATACCGATGTTGGTGAGCATCGAAAGACTTAAAATGATGCCGGCAATTACCAAGTAGGGACCAACGCTTGAGCCGATGTTTGCAATCGGCACGAGCGTGCTGCGCAGAACGAGCGGACCGTAGCCGACTTTGTGCTGAATCGCATGCCCCGTTTCATGCGCAGCAACTCCGACAGCGGCGATACTCGTAGAACCGTATACGGGTTCGGAAAGCCGCAACGCCTTTTTTGTCGGATCATAGTGATCGGTTAAACTGCCGCCGATCGACTGAATACTGACATCGCGGATATCGTTTATTTGCATTAAAAGTTTTGCCGCCTGCGCTCCGTTTATGCGGCGGGAATTTTGTACTTTCGAATATTTTGCAAATGTTGATTTTACCAAAAGTTGTGCAAAAAGCGAAAGAATAGCCGGCACCAATAAAAACATAAGATTTACCATGCCGATTGAATAATTATTCATACGAATACTCCTTCTCAAAGGAGACACTGATTAATTCAATCGAGAATTAATCAGTGTCCACCTTTAAAATCTATTGTTTCGCAAATGTTCAGAATCTACCTTATTATACTGAACATTGAGAAACAATAAGGAAACGCTGTTAAATGGCGTCAAGCCTTTAATCAGCGTTTCCCAAAGTGTTTTTTCTTCGGTGTTATTTGAATGATTCACGCGAAAGCGGAGAACCGATCCACACACCGTCCGAACCCAGATAGTTTTTTTTCTGTCCTTCAACTAAAAACTGAACTGCAGTTACCGTCGGAAATTCCGTGGCAGTATACACTACTTGTGCAAGCTCTGCAAGATATCCTTCAATGCCGTAGCGGTTAAATTCAAAGTTTTCGCTGACATTGATGTATGCAATATCGTCCCGCACGGTCGCACTCAAAAGTTTTGTTCCCGGCGGAATGAGGCTGCGGTACTTTTTGCCTTCTTCCGCAGTGGTTCCGGTGAATAAGCTTTTTAAAGCATCACTCAGCGGAGAATCGGAAACCGGCAAACTGCGTTTCACGGCAACCCTCGAAATTGCACCGTCCGCGTCAATCGCAACGAAGTAAAGCAGTGAGATGCGGGAAGACACAGGAGACTTCGGAGTTTCCGCTGCGATAGTTTTTGCATCTGTTTTTTTAGTAGTTTCTTTCGGTGAAGGCGCATTGTCCTTTTTTGCCTTTTTTGATTCAGCCGCGGTTTTATCTTTTTTTGAAGTTTCCGTTTTAGCGGACGGCTCTTCGGTATTTTTTTTCTCCGTTGTAGAATCCACGATATCAGGCTGCACGTCCGTTTTCGGATTTCTATCTTCCGCGGCTGGAACTTCCGCTTCGGTTTGCAATTTATTTTCTTCGTTTATCCGTTCAATTTCATTTTGAATTTGTCCATGGAGATTTTCCGTTTGCTCTTTTTTTGTATTGTTGCGTTCGATGTTTTTCAAGACGGTTTGGATATTGCTTTTGTTAATAAAAAACAAGAGCGCGACGAGGGCGATAAATGCAATCCAAAAAATAAAGCCGAACTTGATATTGCGCTTTTTTTGTGCCATAACTTTTATATAATAATATAAAACCGTGACATTTTCAAGAGGTATATACCATGAAAAGGATTGAGCCGCGTGCTGCTTTACGTAGAGGAGAATTAGGTTAGGGAAATCTCTAAAAACCGATGCTTTGAGAGACTTCCCTTGTGGCGTTCACCTTGAATCAGCGTTTTCCCATCGGATGCGGCTTGGTCATATTTTCCGGACGAAGCAATGTATCAAGAGTTGCTTTGTCCAGCAATTTTCGTTCAAGCACCAAATCATAGACACTGCGATTTTCCAGCAAAGCCGCTTTTGCAACGCTGCTTGAAGCTTCATAGCCGATAACCGGATTCAACGCCGTTACGATGGAGATGGTGTTGTAAACCAGTTCCTTGCCGCGTTCATAATTGCCGATAATGCCGTCGACACATTCTTCGCGGAGCATTTTCATGCCATTGATTAAAAGCGTAACGGATTCAAAAAGAGCATAAATCATCACCGGTTCAAAAACATTCAATTCAAGCTGAGCGTTTTCGCAGCCGAGACTCACCGTCAAATCATTTCCGATAACCTTAAACGCAATTTGGTTCATCGCTTCCGGAATGACGGGGTTTACTTTTCCCGGCATAATCGAAGACCCGGGCTGACGTGCCGGCAAATGAATTTCACCGAGTCCTGCCCGCGGACCGGATGACAGTAAGCGGAGATCGTTACAAATTTTGGTTAGTTTTAACGCCAAGCGTTTTAACTCGCCGGAGTAGGTTACAAAGTCGCTTGTGTCGTTCGTTGCCGTGATCAAGTTTTTCGCCGTGGTAATGGGATATCCGGTAATTGCGGCAAGATGCTTCGCGACCAATTTCGTATACGCCGGGTCACTGTTAATTCCCGTACCGATTGCCGTCGCTCCCATATTCAGCACATAAAAATTTTTTTCCGCAAGTTCAAGTTTTTTAATTTCCGCTTCGATTGACGCGGCATAGCTTTCAAATTCCTGCTCATAGGTGAGCGGGACAGCGTCCTGAAGCTGGGTGCGTCCGATTTTTATATGGTTTCCCATTTCCTTTGCTTTGGCGCGGAATGAATCGGTCAAGTTTTTTACTTCTTCGATTAATTTTTTGTTAATCAACACCATCCCCAATTTTGCACCGGAAGGGTACGCATCGTTTGTTGATTGAGCTAGGTTGACGTGATTGTTCGGGTGGCAAAATTCGTATTCGCCCTTTTTGTGTCCCAAAATTTCAAGCGTCCGGTTTGCAATCACTTCGTTTGCATTCATATTGGTCGAAGTTCCTGCACCGCCTTGA
>CALDWC010000043.1 GCA_937923945.1 uncultured Treponema sp. | reverse complement strand
GAATTTCATGCATATTTTTTAATCCGCACAAAAGTCCAATCACAAACACTTTAAGCATATCATGTACATTATAAAAGTACCCGTCGCATTCTTTTACCAACTCAACTTCATCAAAGTATTCCAAATATGTTTCAAGCTCATCTTTCATATTTTATTTATCGGAACTTTAGAACTTTTTAAAAGTTGATTTCCGTTTTCAAGGTCGCCTAATACTAGCAAAAATTTTAACTTTTGTATACAATTAAAAAAACTTTTTTAATTTTTTTATAAAATAATTCGAATTGCATTTAAGGAAACGCTGATTAATTCTTGATTGAATTAATCAGTGCTTATTTAAGGAAACAAAAATGAAAAAAATTATTTTGACGGGAGATCGTCCGACGGGAAAACTGCATATCGGACATTATGCGGGTTCGCTTAAAAATCGTGTTGCACTGCAAAATTCAGGTGAATACGATGAAATTTATATTATGATTGCCGATGCACAAGCATTGACCGATAATGCCGATAATCCTGAAAAAATAAGAACGAACGTAATTGAAGTAGCTCTTGATTATCTTGCCTGCGGTATCGATCCTGAAAAGACGACGATTTTGGTGCAAACGCAGATTCCTGAACTGTGTGAACTTTCGTTTTATTATATGAATCTCGTAACGCTTGCCCGTCTTGAGCGGAACCCGACCGTAAAATCGGAAATTCAAATGCGCGGCTTTCAAAACAGCTTACCGGTCGGTTTTTTAACTTATCCGATAAGTCAAGCAGCCGATATAACGGCTTTTAAAGCGACAACGATTCCCGTCGGTGAAGATCAGCTCCCAATGATTGAGCAAGCACGTGAAATAGTTCGCTCCTTTAATGCGTTGTACGGCGAAACGCTTGTTGAACCGAAAGAGTTACTTGCCGACAATAAAGCGTGCGGCAGGCTTCCCGGTACCGACGGAAAAGCAAAGATGAGCAAGTCAATCGGCAACTGTATTTATATTTCCGACTCTGCCGACGAAATCAAGAAAAAAGTGATGGGAATGTTTACCGATCCGAATCATTTGCGGGTTGAAGATCCCGGACAAGTTGAGGGCAATCCGGTATTCACTTACCTTGATGCGTTTGCAAAACCGGAGCATTTTACCGAATTTTGGAGCGACTATGCTTCGCTTGATGAAGTTAAAGCTCATTATCAAAAAGGCGGTTTAGGTGATGTTAAAATAAAAAAATTTTTAAATAATGTTTTACAAGCGGAGCTTTCTCCGATACGGGAAAAACGGGCAACTTTACAAAATGATATTCCGCACATATATGACATTCTCAAAGCGGGAACGGAAAAAGCCCGTGAAAAAGCCGCCGAAACATTGGTTCAAGTGCGGCATGCGATGGGAATAAACTATTTTACCCGATAGAAAGCCCGTTTTTGAAACCTGATTTTCAAGCCGCCTTGTTTTTTTCTCTGCTTTATGCTAATATCGCAAGTTAAAATCACGTGATTGGTATAATCAATGAGGTAGCTATGGCAAATGCAGTATATGATGAATCGAAAATAAAAACCTTAAGTTCGCTTGAGCATATCAGACTCCGCACCGGTATGTATATCGGACGACTCGGAAACGGCGATAACCCGGACGACGGTATTTATATTTTGGTAAAAGAAGTCATTGATAATGCCATTGACGAGTTTATCATGGGAAACGGTCATCGCATCAATATTGCTATCAAAGATAACAAAGTGACCGTCCGTGACTACGGACGCGGTATCCCACTCGGTAAAGTGGTTGAATGTGTTTCGGTGATTAATACGGGCGCAAAATACGACAGCGAAGTGTTCCAATTTTCCGTCGGTTTAAACGGCGTCGGAACAAAAGCGGTGAACGCCCTTTCGAAATGGTTCCGCGTTGTTTCGATTCGTGACGGAAAATGTTTTGAAGCGATTTTTGAACGAGGCGTTCTCAAAAGTGAAAAACCCGGCAAAGTGAAACCGGACATTCCGAATGGCACCCTTGTTGAATTTATCCCCGATGACGAAATTTTCCCCGACTACCAATTTCATGCCGATTTTATTGAAAAGCGCATTTGGAATTATGCATATTTGAATACCGGCTTAACCCTTTCGTTAAACGGACAGATTTTCAAATCGGAAAACGGACTGGTCGATTTACTGGCAGACAGCGTCGGAAACGAAACGCTTTATGAAGTTGCACACTTTACGGAGCCGAAACTTGAGTTTGCATTTTCACACACCTACAACTACGGTGAAACCTATTTTTCATTTGTCAACGGTCAGTACACCTCGGACGGCGGGACACATTTATCCGCATTTAAGGAAGGCTTGGTTAAAGGCGTCAATGCGTACTATCGTAAAAACTACAAAACCGAAGATGTCCGCGAAGGAATCGTTGCGGCAATTTCGGTAAAAGTGCAGTCTCCCGTTTTTGAAAGCCAAACCAAAAATAAATTGGGTAACACGGAAATCCGTAGCTGGATTGTCAACGATACAATGTCGGCAGTTGTTGAATGGCTGCAAAAAAATGCGGAACTTGCAAAAAAGCTGGAAGAAAAAATTGTTTCCAACGAAAAGATCCGTACGGAATTAACAGCAATCAAAAAAGAAGCCCGTACCGCTGCAAAAAAAATTTCCATAAAAATTCCGAAACTGAAAGATTGCAAGTTTCATTTGGGCGATAAAAAATACGGTGAAGATTCGATGATTTTTATCACGGAAGGGGATTCGGCTTCCGGTTCGATGGTCGCCTGCCGCGATGTGTTGACCCAGGCGATTTTTTCCTTGCGCGGAAAACCTGCAAATATGTACGGAAAAACCCGTTCCGAGATTTACAAAAATGCGGAACTCTATAATTTAATGATGGCACTCGGCATTGAAAATGACACGGCAGGCTTGCGCTACGCAAAAATCATTATTGCAACCGATGCGGATAATGATGGCTATCACATCCGTAATTTGATGCTCACCTTTTTTCTGCTCTATTTTGAAGAGCTGATTACCGGTGGACGGGTTTACATCTTGGAAACACCGCTTTTTCGAGTGAGAACAAAAAAAGAAACGAGTTACTGCTATTCCGAAAAAGAGCGGGACGCGGAAGTAAAACGGCTCGGTTCGTCATGCGAAATCACCCGTTTCAAAGGTTTGGGCGAAATCAATCCGAGTGAATTTAAACAATTTATCTGTCCCGATATTCGTTTGCTACCGGTGAGTACACAGGCAATCAAAAACGTTTCCAAAGTGCTGGAGTTTTACATGGGCAAAAACACGCCCGAACGCCGCGAGTTTATTATGAAAAACTTGCTTGAGGAAATCGATGCCTAATCTTTGATTATTTTGGAAGGTAGTTTTTGGTGAATTGACATTTTTCACGAATGCGTATACAATAAAACTATCCGGTTTTACGGTGTGAGTTGCCTTATGATGGAAATGTTTAATAAGTATGCGGATATTGTTGAAGAAACGGATCCGATAAAGTATCACGGTACGGTTACCGCCGTTCATGATTTAATCATTGAAAGTTTGGGCCCCATGGTAGTGATCGGGGAATTGTGCCGGATTACGGTTGATGATTCAAAAAATGTTTTAGCGGAGGTTGTCGCTCTGGAAGGAAATACCGTGAAGCTCATGTGTTACGATGCGATTGAAGGTATTCACATCGGAGCGAGCGTAATAGCCTCCGGTGAAATTATTTCCGTGCCGGTGTGCGATGCCCTTTTGGGGCGGGTGGTTGATTCACTCGGACGAGCGATTGACGGCAAGCCTGAAATTTATGCAAAAGTGCGGAAACCGATTTTGAATGTAGCCCCCGATCCGATGAAGCGCGTTCCGATTAACCAGCGTATTGTGACCGGCATCCGTGCGATTGATGGCTTACTTGCCGTAGGACGAGGACAGCGTTTGGGAATTTTTTCCGGAAGCGGTGTCGGTAAATCCACCCTCATGGGAATGATTGCGCGGAACACGGATGCGGATGTCAACGTTATTGCATTTATCGGCGAACGCGGACGCGAAGTGATGGACGTTATTCAGCATGATCTCGGACCGGAGGGCTTGAAAAAAAGTGTCATTGTCAGTTCAACGTCCGACACCAGCCCGCTTGCCCGTTTGAGGGGAGCGTATACGGCGACAACGATTGCCGAATATTTTCGCGATTGCGGAAAAAATGTTATGCTCCTTTTTGATTCGGTAACGCGGTTTGCAAAAGCGCAGCGGGAAATCGGGCTATCCGCAAATGAACCGCCCGCAACGCGAGGATACCCTCCGAGTGTTTTTGAAAAACTGCCGAAACTTTTGGAGCGTGCCGGTACCAATGAAAAAGGTTCGATTACTGGTTTTTATACCGTACTGGTTGACGGGGATGATTTGGACGAACCGATTTCCGATGCGGTACGCGGTATTTTGGACGGACATATCGTGTTGTCGCGGAAATTAGCCGACAGCGGACATTATCCGGCGATTGATGTTCTAAAAAGTATTTCGCGTTTGTCGCGCCGTGTTTCCGGTAAAAAAACGAATGAAGCCGTTTTGAAAATGCGCAAACTGTATGCGGCATACAAAGAAAGTGAAGATTTAATTTTGGTCGGCGCGTATCAAAAAGGAAGCAGCGCGGAACTTGACGAAGCGATTGCATACTTTCCGAAAATAGAAAATTTTTTGCTGCAGGATGTTGCCGAAGAAGCGCCGATTGCCGATACGCTGAAACGTATTTCGGAAATTACCGGAATTGAAATCCCTGAAAGCGAAGCGACCGAAAGCGGGGTAGGGGCGCGCAAAAAATTTTTGGCATCAGCGGAAAAAGCGGATGCATTTGACGATGAAGCTCTGTTGTCCGATGAACCTGAACGCGATGAGGACGAAGCTTGATGAAAGCGTTTCAGTTTCGTTTGGAAAAAGTTTTAAAAGTCCGCAGATTTTATGAAGAGCAGGCAAAAATCGAATTAGGTCGCTGTATCGGTGAAAGTGAAAAAATAAAAAATGTACTGCGTCATATTGCCGAAGAACAGGTTTCGACTCGAAAGTCGATGAGTTTTCAAAACTTTGATTTACAAAATTTTGTTGCTTCGGAAAATTATCTTAAAAACTTGGATGCAAAAAAAGAAACTTTTTTGACAAAGTTGGCTGAAGCGGAACTGGAAGTTGAAAAAGCGCGTAAGGTGTATATTGCAGCAAGCCAAAAACGGAAAACACTTTCGCGGCTAAAAGAAAAAGAACTTGAAGCGTGGAAAAAAGAAACGCAGCAGGAAGAAGCCGCCGTCTTGGATGACCTCACCAATAGTGCAACGGTGCGGCAGCGGCGGTGATTATCTTTACCGGGTTTTAATCATCGATGAACTTTTCGATTTCTTCTTTTTTGTATCGGTACACCGAAGAACAATTTTGGCATGTTATTTCAATTCGTTCCTGTTCCAGCAAGGCTTTGATTTCCTTTTTCGGTAGCAACTTTATTTTCGATAAAAAGTTTTCGTGCGAACATGGGCAGGCAAACCGAATAGTGCGAGAAAGCAATGGAACCGGTTCGAGGTTTGCAAATGCGGTTTTAATGCACGTTTCGTTATGCTCGTGTTTTTCTAAAAAATCCGCGAGCGAACCAATCTTTTCAAAATCCGCAACCGCCTGTTCTAACGCGGCATCATCCGCTCCCGGCATTGCCTGTAAAAAAAGCGCGCCGGCACTTTCGAGTTTTCCGTCTTTTCCGAATTTGATACTGCTCGTGATTGCGGTTTGCGTTTGCTCCGATTGTAAAAAGTATTCGGTTAAATCTTTTGCAATATTTTTATGCTTGATTGCAACGGTTCCGCTGATCGGTTCTTTGGCGTTTTCGGGAAATCGGATAACCGTGAGAAATCCTTCACCGAAAAAGGGTGCAAGGTCCCAACTTTCAAGCGGTGTGTCGAGCGGAATCGTATCGTTAAAAAGATATCCCCGAACCCATCCGTCACTCGCAGCTTCGACGGAAAAGCCCGGAATTTTTCCGTCCGTTTCATAGCGAATAATAACCCGTTCCTTGCCTTTCATCATCGGAATGCAGAGGGCGGCACAAAGACAAGCATGTCCCAAGCAGAGTGTTTCCAAAATACCGAGCCGGTGTTGGGCTTGCATTTGCGCAACTAATACGCGCCCGTTAAAAAAAGCTCCCCGAATGCTATTTTCGTGTAAGAGAAAGGTGGTCATCGTATCATCAAGTCTTGCGAAAGCATCGTCAAGTTTAACTTTAATCATGGATACACTATAACGGGAATGGACGGAATATTCAAGATAGTAAACTTTGTATTAGCTTTAAAATGCTCTTTTGCCATCAAATTTTTCTTTATGTTGAAAATTCCTAAAAATCAACCAAAAATATGCCGAAAATAGGAATAATGAAAAAGCATGTAAAATTTGCACTTTTATTTTTGTGTCTTTTTTCTAAAATAGGTGCGCAGGACTTTACACAACTAAAATATGTGCCTATGAATTTGGAAATCGAGGTTTTATATGTGAGCGTAACGATTCTCGGAACGGATGAGGATTTTGCGTCCTATTCAGCGCTACTGCCGGACGGAGAAAAATTATCCTGCGTTGAAAACCGCGGAACGTTTCGCGTGCGTTCACTGTATAAAACATCCGGTGAAATTATAATCAAAATACCGAAAACCAAAACGCTTGAGCGGATGCGGATTACCGCCGCGATGGGAAATATCACGGTGCAGGATATGTCGGTCGTTCATGCAACTATTTTATTAACTCGCGGTGATATTGGAGTGACAAATTGCCTTTTTAAAACATCGAACCTCACGCACAACACCGGAAAATTGAGGTTTTCAGCCGGCGTAAAGTCTTCGGCAATTTGCGTCAGTAATGTAACGGCAGCAGTTGCGTATTTGGGAAAAAAGGATGATTACCACTTGGATTATTCACAAGCAAATTCGCAGCTGGTAATTAACGAAGTACCGATGATAAAACTGCAAGGTGAGCTGGGACGGGCAAAAGCGCTGAAGCGGGCTTTGCTTTCCGTATCGGCGTCCGCTGTTTCCGTGATGTTTCCCGTTTCGGAGTAGGGCAGGTCAAAATAAAAAAGCTCCGTCTATCGAAAGAGAAGCGGAGCTTTTTTATTTTAAACGAATAACGTTCGGAATTAGAATCTGAAATGTGAGAACGCTTTGTTCGCTTCAGCCATGCGGTGAACTTCTTCACGTTTTTTAAATGCACTGCCGGTATTGTTATACGCATCTATTACTTCAGCAGCGAGCCGTTCATCCATGCCTTTTCCGCTTCGTTTTCGGGCGGCGCCGATAATCCAACGCATCGCCAAGGCTTCGCGGCGAGCTTCGGGAACATCGGTCGGTACTTGATACGTTGCACCGCCAACGCGTCGGCTTTTTACTTCAACAACCGGCTTAATATTGTCAATTGCTTTGGTAAAAATTGCCAAAGGTTCTTCACCGGTTTTTTTCTGAATATTATCAAAAGCGGCATACAATAACTTCGTTGTCGTTGTTTTTTTGCCGTCAAGCATCATCCGGGAAATAAACTTAGTTACCAAGACGCTGTTATATTTCGGATCTGCAACAGGTTCTGCTCTTTTTGCAATTTTCTTTCTGCTCATAGATTACCTCTTACGCCTTCGGTTTTTTTGCACCGTATTTGGAACGGCTTCGTTTTCGACCGTCAACACCCAAAGCATCTTTCGCACCGCGTATAATATGGTAACGAACACCCGGAAGATCCTTCACACGTCCGCCTTCAATAAGTACGACGGAGTGCTCCTGTAAGTTATGTCCAATACCCGGAATATACGCGGTAACTTCGATACCGTTACTCAAGCGCACACGTGCAATTTTACGCAAAGCCGAGTTCGGCTTTTTCGGAGTTGCCGTTTTTACCACGGTACAAACTCCGCGTTTTTGCGGGCAGCCTTGAAGGGCAGGACTCTTTGACGCAGCTTTCATGCTTTTGCGTTCATTTTTAATCAACTGATTAATTGTAGGCATTGCCTCTCCTTAAAAATCCGTCAGCACAACGGAAAGTTAAAACCCAAGCGGTTTTACCGAATTGTAGCGCGGGCTACCGGAGAAACCGAATGGTGACAATAGGGCTTGAACCTATGACCGAGCGGATATGAGCCGCTTGCTCTGCCAACTGAGCTATGTCACCGAAAGTATTAGGAATATAGCATAAAATAAAAATTTTGTCAAGGTATTTTATCAAAAGTTTTATGATTTTTTACATTTTGAAGATTCTTTTATTTTTAGGTATTTAATAATTAAAGAAGACACTTTGCTTTGCAAAAAAAACTTTGCGAAGCAAAGTTGCCGGTAAACGGCGTCAAGCCTTTCATCAGCGTTTCCTTGATGGAACGGTGCTCGGGTAAAAAAGCAGCGATGTTATTACGGTTTCCGTGGCAGTGCCGCTTTATGTCCTTGCTTTTTTTTATTGAATTGCTACAATAAGATTCACTTGATTACCGAAAAAATGTAAGGTTAATATATGATGGCAAAGAGTTTTTCATACACGGAAAAAGTTGTCCGTAAAAGATTTTTTTTCACTTTGATTTTTATTTTTGCGGCGGCGGTTTTACTGTATCACCTATGTACCGCTTTCGTTTTTCGCACGTATCGCATTCAAACGGACACGATGCAGCCGACGTTAGCTTCCGGTCAAATTGTTACCGCAACTACGTTGTTCCATACCGAAAATCTTACGCGAGGTGATTTGGTTTATCGAAATCCGATACACAAAAGCGACCTGAACATATTCCAGAAAATGACAAATAAGGTTTGTTCTTTTTTTACCGCAAAGTCCATCCGCCCGTTCGGTGATGAACAGCGTTCACTCATGCCCGGTGCCGTATTTCGTGTGGTCGGTTTACCGGGAGACACGATTTATATGGATAATTTTATTGCGTATATAAGAAATTCCAAAACCGAAAATTTTTTGACCGAGTTTGAATTATCGAAACAAGATTACGACATCAAAACTTTGCAGCTTCCTGCAGGCTGGGAAAAGTCAATGCCGTTTTCAGGTTCGACCGGTAAGTTTGTACTGGAAAAAAATGAGTTTTTTTTATTGAGCGATAATCGGGTTTCAACATTGGATTCACGGCTTTCGGGTATTTGTACGCAAGATGATATTGAAGCAAAAATAACGGCTGTGTTATTTCCATTCCGCAAGTGGAAAAAATTTTAATTTTTTATTTGTTGTGATGAATGATACGGATGAGTATATCGATTTTTCCAGCGAAGCGAATCGCGCATTGTACCGCGGTGTGTTGATTCCTGAAGCGGCACTTTACGTTCACGTGCCGTTTTGTAAAAATAAATGTGCATACTGCGATTTTTATTCCGTGACGGGGGAGACGGTAGCCTTCTTTTTAAGTAAGGAAAAAAAATCCGATTCCTGTTCGCGGTTTATAAAAAAAATTTTGACTGACGTCAACGATATTACAAGCCTGTTTCACACTGAACACTTTTCGAGTATTTACATCGGAGGCGGAACGCCGTCGCTTTTATCAAGCGAAGATATTTTTTACCTTGCGCGGAATCTTATTCAAAAAGCGGTGCCGCATGCCGAGTGTACGATTGAGCTTAATCCCGAAAGTGTCAGTTCTGAATTTATTGACACTGCAATCGAAGGCGGCATTAATCGGTTTTCACTCGGTGTACAAACTTTTTCAGCGCAGATTTTACAAAGCCAAAACCGGATTACCGCTTTGGCAGATATTGAAAATGCTTTGCAGGTATTGTACCGTGCGCAAAAAAGTCGGCACGTAAAAGTGTCGTGTGATTTGATTGTCGGCTTTCCGTCGCAAACGGCGGAACAAGTTCGTGCCGATATACGAGCATTATTGCAGTACGAGATACATCATATTTCGGTGTACACGCTCTGCACTGCCGATGCACAGTATGATAGGGAAAACGATGCGGCGGATTTTCTTTTTGATTGTGCGGAAGCGGAACTGTGCAATGCCGGTTTTACCCGCTATGAAGTTTCAAACTTTGCACAAGGAGCATGCTATGAAAGTGCACACAATAAAGCATATTGGCATTTGCAGCCGTATTTCGGCGTGGGACCAAGCGCAGTCGGTACTTTTTTTCTGCACTCCGACGGCGGTTGGCATAATCGGCTGGAGATTACTGCAGTCCGTACTGCCGGCTATGCCGATGTAAACGACTGGTTTCAAACCCGCTTTCCCTACGCGGTTGAAACTATTTCAAGCGAAAATGAAATAAAGGATTTTTTACTGATGGGCTTACGCCTGCGGGAAGGCATCGATAAAACAAAATTTTTTACTCGGTTTCATATTGTGTTTGATGATATGCTGGCGCATACGATAAAAAAGTTTTCTCGAATGATTGCAGTAAATACGGATAAAAAATTTTCACTTACCAATGAAGGGATAAATTTTCTTTCGCAATTTTTAGTAGAATCATTTTGTGAAATTGAAAATTTTTTCCGAAGTCGGTGAATGACGATTACGATTTCACTAATATTTTATCGATAATGACGGTAATGTTTTCTATTGAGACGGCGGCATACTTTTCAATTCTTTCGGTAACAAATTTTTTTAAACTTTCAATTTTATTTGAAACTTGGGCATCAAATGGAATATCAACCGTCAGTTCAACGATATAGCTTTTTGTTTCTTCTCGGTGAATAATATTAATATTATTTAAACGAATTTCAGAATTAAATTCAAAAACACTTTTGGTGACAAATTCTTTGAGTGCTTCGTCCGAAATTTGTACCGCTTCAATACGTGAATATAGGGGGCGCACGAGGGATTTTTCAATCGGCTCCGCTTGTTCCGTGCGGCTTTTATTTTTTCGTTTGAGCATCAACGTAATACGATCATGAAAAATTTGCGGATAATGTTTTTTTACTTCAAATGATGCAACGGGAATCACGTGCTTACCTTCAATCATGCGGCTCCGCTTTGCCGCTTCAATGTCTTCCGTACGGGCGATATCTTCGATATAAATAATTTTTTCAGGTTGGGGAATTTGTAACCGTATTGCGATTTTATTAACCATCTTTACGGAAGTTCCCAAAATCAATACTTTTTTATTTTTATTTTTTTGGAGTACTTTTGCAATTTCGTCGCGGTGTTCTTTATTGTCAAAGAGTGCAATGCGCAGCGAACCTAAAATCGTTTCCGCAAGTTTTGCACTCTTTCCCGCTAAGATGCGGTCGCCTTCAATGAGCAACCCGTCATCGATGATAAGTGCGATATCGTATTCCTGCGCTAAAAGTTGCGCACGGTAACTTTTGCCGGTACCGCTTTCGCCGACGAGCGCGTACACCCGCGGCGCTTTAATTTTTTCAAAAAATTTTTTCAGCGAAAACATACGGTATTACGCTTTTCCAAAACGCCGATCGCGTTTTTTAAAGTCGGCAATTGCTTTTTGTAAATCATCGGCAGTCCAATCCGGCCACAGCGTATCCGAAAAATAAAGCTCGGCATAAGCTGCTTGATACAACAAAAAATTACTGAGCCGTTTTTCTCCGCCGGTCCGAATGAGTAAATCAACGGGCGGAATATCATGTGTATCTAAGTGAGCGAGAAAATCGGCGGGCGGTATTTCGTTAAACGCATTTTGTAAAAAAGTGTCGGTTTTATGTTCGGCGAGGGCGGCTTGTAATGCGGTCGCGTGTGTTTGTATAAATGCCGCACAGTATTTTTGTGCTGCCCGAAAAATTTCGTCCTGACCGCCGTAGTTGATTGCAAGGACAACCGAAGTCCCCGTAAAATGAGCGGTTTCCGCACAAGCCGTTTTAATCGCCGTTTGCACGCGGGTGGGGAGGGCGGACAAATCGCCGATATGCCGAATTCGAATGTTGTTCGCTTTGTAAAACTCAAACTCGGCGAGTAGGTGTTTTTCAATTAAGTTCATCAAAAAACCGACTTCCGTTTTTGTCCGTTTCCAGTTTTCGGAGGAAAACACATAAAGCGTTATAAAATCAATGCCCATATCGGAAGCCGCTTTGACGATTTTTTTTGCCGTTTCCAGTCCTTCCCGATGTCCGGCTGAACGGGCAGCTCCCCGCAGTTTTGCCCAGCGACCGTTTCCATCCATAATCACGGCAATATGTTTGAGGTTCATACGCTTCGGTGCGGAAGTTTAACCTTCCATTATCTCCGCTTCTTTTGCTGAAAGCACTTTTGTTATTTTGTCGGTGTAGGTATCCGTTAATTTTTGTAGTTTATCTTCCATTACCTTTCGCTGATCCTCGGTCATTTCGCCGGACTTTTCCTGCTTTTTTGCCTCATCAATTCCGTCGCGGCGGATATTCCGAACGGCTACTTTATAGTTTTCGGAAATCTTTTTTGCTTGTTTGACGATTTCCGTGCGGCGCTCGTCGGTAAGCGGTGGAATCGAAATGCGGATGAGTTTTCCGTCATTTGAAGGCGTCATTCCTAAATTTGCTTTTAAGATTGCCTTTTCAATATCACTTAAAATATTTTTGTCCCACGGCTGGATAACAACCATACGTGCATCCGGTACGGAAATCGTTGCCAACTGATTCAACGGAGTTTGCGCGCCGTAACTTTCAACGGTCAATTTTTCAAACATCGTTGTTGAAGCGCGTCCTGTCCGTAAGCCGTTAAATTCTTCTTCAAGAGATGAAATAGTTTTTTTCATTTTCGCTTCGCAATCATTATAAATATCCATAATAAATAACTCCTCGTTTTTTTTAATCTCTACTGATAACAATAACAAAAATTATGTAAAAAAACAAGAGCCAAAAAATCATCCAAAGTATACGAATTGTTTTCAATAAAGGCGTATTTGATGAAATGCGTCCCATTGCATCATTACTGTTTTTTTGCTATAATCGCCCCATATAATTTTAAAATTTTTAAGGGATTATTACATGAATAATAATGAAACAAATAGTGAAAAAAAATTATTACCGTACATTACGGCTTTTTTTGTCGGTTCGCTTATTATTTCAAATATTTTAGCGACGAAGATGGTCGCCATCGGTCCTTTTGTGTTTGACGGCGGAACGATGCTTTTTCCGTTTTCGTATGTTGTTTCGGATGTACTGGCAGAAGTGTACGGATTTAAGCAAACGTGGAAAGTGATTTTGTTCGGCTTTCTCATGATGCTTTTTGTGAATATGAATATTCTATTTATTTCCGTTTTACCGGCGGAATCGTCGTGGACGTTTCAGCAATCATACGAAAACATTTTACTGCAAATGCCGCGTATCACGTTGGGAAGCGTATGCGGGTACTTAACGGGAAATTATTCCAACTCCGTGTTTCTTTCGTTAATCAAAGTAAAAATGGAAGGAAAGTTTTTGTTTATTCGAACTATCGGCTCAAGCATCGTCGGTGAATTTTTGGATAGTCTCGTTTTTGTTACGATTGCATTTTTCGGTTTATACGATGTGCATGTTTTGCTGGTTATGGTGCTTTCCAACTATGTATTCAAACTGGTCATTGAAATCGTATGTACTCCGATTACCTACAAAGTGATCGGCTTTGTAAAAGAAAAAGAACAGCTTGACACGTATGATTATCAAGTCAGCTATAATCCGTTTACCTTGAAAAAGTAAAAGCGAAAGGATAAAAATCCGCGTTTATGAAAAAAATTTTACGCATAATAGTGGGAATACTGACTGGTGTCGTTTGCTTATTTTCCTGCGAAGTAAAAGCGGAGCATTCGCCGATTCCGTACACCGTACAGGAAAGCTGTGAAAAAAACAGTGCAGGCGAAGCACGGTATACCGTCCGCTATCCCGAATTTGAAGACAGCGAATCTTTAAATGCGAAAATTCAGGAATTGGTTACGTATACAAATGCGCTGATTGCTGAAATTAAAACCGCTGCCAAAGAGGTTGCCGCCTATACCGGAACCGATCCTTCATATTGGGTGAAGCTCAATTTTGAGGAACCGGCTGTTTCAGGAAATTATATCAACATTCTTTTTTCTCTTGACTGCTATCAAGGCGGAGCGCAATCGACGAGCGAACTTTTCAGCGTCAATTACAATCGGAAAACGGAGACGCTTCTTTCGCTTGAAGATGTGCTGTTGCCGAAAAATAAAAATTGGCTCAAAATTCTTTCGCGATACTGCGTAACGGAATTACTGAAAAAAAGCGCAAACCAAGAAAACGGCTTTATCACCGATCGTAAGTGGGTAGAAGACGGCGCCGGTGAAAATGCGGAAAACTTTGCGGTGTTTACCATCGAAAAAGATTCCGTAACCGTGTATTTTCAATCGTACCAAGTGTGTGCGTATGTTTACGGTCGCCCGCGTATTACCGTTCCTTTTACCGCGTTTGAAAAATAAAGCAGTGCGTAAAAATTAAAAAAGCTTTTTATAAAAAAAGTCTTTATATTTTTTTGAATTTTGGGTATAGTATCTTTATTATGGATTATACAAAAAAGAAAGAGTATATTACTCTCGCACTGTGCTTCGCCATGCTGATTGTGCTGGTGCTGCTCGATCAGGCAACGAAAATATGGATTGTGAAAGTTTGCGAACCGTATCACCTGTACAAAAATTTTTTCGGCGACTTAATCAACATTCGGCTCGTGTATAACACCGGAGCGGCGTTTAGCTTGGGTAGCGATTTGGATGGTTTTTTGCATTCGTTCGTGTTATTAATTTTGCCGATTGTCGGCTTACTGGTGCTGATGTTTTTTGAGATTTTTTCAAAAGAAATATCAACGGCGCAGCGTTTTTTTATTTTCGGAATTTTAGGAGGCGGTATCGGGAACTTAATTGATCGGCTCTTCCGTCCTGAAGGCGTTGTTGATTTTATCGATGTTAAATTTTTCGGCTTGTTCGGTTTGCAGCGCTGGCCGACTTTTAACGTAGCTGATTCGGTCGTGATTATTTTCGGGCTTTGCCTTTTTATTTCCATTATTATTTTCGAAGTAAAACAAAAACGGCAGCCTACTTCTAAACAAAAATAACGCATCCGTAGTGCAGTCAGTTTTGCCTCCTTTAAAATCGTTGTTTCGCAGATGTTCAGAATCTACCTTATTGTACTGAATATTGAGAAAAAGTCGGAGATACTTTGCTTCTGCAAAAAAACTTTGCGATGCAAAGTTTGCTGTTAAACGGCGTCAAGCCTTTAATCAGCGTTTCCTTAACACCGAAACGCACTGCAAAATCACATAACATTATGAACGTAGAAAATCGGATAAAAAATAAACGTATTTTGAGAATGCAGCCGGTTGTTTCGCCGGCTGAACTTTCGGCGGAAGTACCCGTTTCGCACGCTGCATACGAAACTATTGCATCCTCACGGGAAACGATAAAAAATATTCTTCACGGAACGGATGAGCGTTTTTTAATTATCGCGGGTCCTTGCTCAGTCCACGACAAAAAAGCTACCATCGAATTTGCCCGTCTTTTGCGGCAAGCTCAAACCGATTTTGTCGATGCGTTTTTTTTTGTAATGCGCCTTTATTTTGAAAAACCACGCACATCCTTGGGGTGGCGCGGTTTAATTGTGGAGCCGGATCTCGACGGATTTATCAACATGGAAAAAGGACTCCGTCTCGCTCGTGAAATTGCCGCCGAAGTTGCTGAAATCGGTTTACCGATTGCGACGGAGTTTTTAGACCCAATCGTACCGCAGTATCTTTCCGACCTCGTCAGCTGGGCTTCAGTTGGTGCCCGCTCGGCGGAAAGTCAAATACACCGCGAACTTGCTTCGGGGCTTTCGATGCCGGTCGGTTTTAAAAATGCCGCCAACGGCGATATTCAATCGAGCATTAACGCTATTGTTTCCGCACGCAAACCGCACGGATTTTTAGGCATCACCGAATCGGGCGTATCCGCGATTATGCACACGAGCGGTAACGAAGACGCTCACTTGGTATTGCGCGGAAGTGAAAAAAAACCGAACTATCGACCTGCATCAATCCGAAAAGCCATTGCCGCCCTACAATCGCATGCCGTTCCGCCGCGCATCCTCGTTGACTGCTCCCACGGAAATTCCGGCAAAAAAGCCCTCCGCCAAATAAAAGTTTTTAATGCCGTCTCGACTCTCCGCCGCAAAGCGCCGTTTGGAACATATATTCGCGGCGTTATGCTGGAAAGTTTTTTGAAAACCGGCTGTGTTGCTCCCTGCGAAGCTGCGCAATCCTACGGACTTTCAATCACGGACGAATGTTTGGGCTGGGAAAAAACGAGAAAGCTGCTCGAAAAAAATTATGCTTTTTTCGGTAAGCTAAGCTTATAGCGTATACACCGAAGCAGGCGAAGTCCGCCCTCAGTGAACCTTTGGGAAGGTTCACTGTTTAAAAAAGCGATGAGTGCTTTCCGTCTCTCACGTATTCGTTTTCCGCTTTATCCCCTTACGTCACCCTGCGCTTGAGAAAGTTCGACCGAACCGTAAAGTACCGTTACATCGCTATCGAAAGCACAGGCGATCTCGAGCGGAGCTGCCGCTGATTCGGCTGGTTCAAAAATAAAAAGCGACATCGGCGTAAGGTCAAACGTTGCCGGCTCGCACGTGTCGCAAGAATTTTCCGCACCGTAACGCACCGTCACTGTGCCGGCATTCTGAAACGAAAAAAACCAACCGATTTCGTTTTTGGCAACGTGGAATTGGAGCGGCTGTTCTGCCGTACAAGAAGCGGCATGTGTTTCGGCGTGTCCGGCGTTTTGTATCATCACATTAAAGTCCCGCACTTTGCCGAGACTTACCGTTTTTGTTGCGCCGTCAAATTCATATACTTGATAGGGCTGCAACTCCGTAAATGCGGATTCATCATGGCTTATTTTCAACACGCCGGTGAGCGGCGCAATAAAGCGCCGGATATTCGGCAGCACGGTAAAATCCGAGCGCTCCGTATCGACGGTTGCAGAACTGATCCGAAGGCGAAAATTCCGCTTTGCATATTCGGCTTCCGGCGGATAAATAAAAAGCTGCGTCGTGCTGCCGCCCGACCAGCTACTGACCGTAAAATCTTTGTTTGTAAGATGCGTGATATTCATACCTAGTATTCTACCGTAACCTATCGTTTTATGCAATCGATTCTTTTTGCAATGGTATCAAATCTGCAATCAGCATTTTCAAAAACTTCGTTTTACAACGAATGTGCAAAAAACTTTTTTTCAATTTTTGACTTCTCCGTTGAACAAGAATAAAATAGGACGTTAATTATGGTTCGACCGCATGGTTCAGTTCCACGTAGAAAAATAAAAACCGAAGCGGATAAACTCGGCATCGAAACGGATGATCGGGAATTTCACTGCAGGGCGAGTATAAATTTTTTAACAAAAAGCAGATCGAACAACGAAGCGCTGAAAGCGGTCTACCGCATTTGTCGAAAAGATTGTTCCATAAAAAACGGCAAACTTCCGACACATAAATCCTTAAAATTTACGAAAAAAAAGTCTTTCTTTTGAGGCGTTTTACTTTCACGGAGTTCAGCTGTTCATTTCGGATTTCCGCAATGCGGGCAGGTGAAAAAAACACGGCAGCTTGCGGAAATCCGGGCGGCAGTTCATGAGGCGGTGCGTTGTCGGTACGTTGCTCCTGTGGCGGAGAAGCCGGATAGATACTGCCATCTGCTGTTTTCTGCTCCGACACAATTGGAGTCGGTTCCGTATAAAGTTGTATGCAAGCATTACAACCGGCAATTGTTGCAAGCCATGCATCGAGGGATTGCAGTGCACTCACCCAAAACGGAAATGCTTTGCATTGGAGCGGGCGGGCTTCGTATATCGAACAGCCGTTATTCCATAAGATGCAATCGTAAGACGAGGTTTCAGTCAGCGATAAATATTCATACCCGTCATGCAAATCAACCCAGCGGCAATACCGATGTACAAATTCGGTAAAATCTACCTGTAGCGCCGCTAAAAGCGGCGGAATGTCTTTTTCGTATAAAAACACAAAACCGGATTCATAGCGACAGCAAGCGGAGCATTGCGAGCAGGTAAAGCCGACACCGTTTTTCCAAAAACAATCTTCCATACAGTTATTATTTTCAAGTAAAAAGTTATTTCTTTTTATTAACCGGTAAAAAGCCGTTACCGAACACTTCTTTCATATCGGTAACCATGATGAATGCTTGCTCATCAATGCGATTGATAATTTCTTTCGCTTTAGTGATTTGTACCCGATGAACGACACATAAAAGAACCGGTTTATCCTGTTTTGAGTACATACCGGCACCTTTTAAAATCGTAACGCCGCGGGCAAGTTCATTCATGAGCGCCATCCCTAATTCATCAGGTTTACAGGAAATAATCATTAAACCCTTATATGAGTCAAAACCGTCCAAAATCATATCGGGAACCCGCATGCAGAAAAAGACGGCGATGAGTGAATATAACGCGGTTTGCGGTTTTTTCGTTACCACACCGGACATAATTACAATGAATAAATCAATCACCGCCATTGCTTTTGCAATACTGAATGTCGGAAAACGGTTGCTAATCATTGCTCCGGCTAAATCCGTTCCGCCGGTTGTTCCGCCTACTTTAAAGACCATACCTAAGCCGAGCCCCACGACAATTCCGCCGAAAAGAGCTGCCAGCATCATATCGTCCGAAAGGTTGGCAATCCCGTTCGGTGCAATAATTTCAAACCACGCTAATGCCGTTGATAAAAGCAGGGTAGAAATTAGCGTGAGAATTGCGCAGCGCTTGCCCAACAGTTTTGCACCGAAAATAAAAAGCGGCAAGTTAATAATCAAGTTCCTCCACTTTACCGGAAAACCGGTCAGCGTATTGATGATAATGGAAATACCGCTCACGCCTCCCGGTGAAATCGTCGTCGGAATTAAAAAAAAGTACAAACCGGCTGCGGTTATTATCGTTCCCCCAGCGGTGACAATAATCGGAACAATCCAATCAAAAAAAGTTTTATTAAATGCGTGTTTCATACGGATACAAGTCCATTCTTTTTAAGTTTTCGTGCAGTATAATGTATTTACGAAAAAAAATCAATGAGAAAATTATTTACGCTCACGGTATACATTTATTCATTTGTCTGTAGCATTTGTACAAAACGAGACGGGTAAAACAGTAAAAGAAAATAAAAAGAACTCGCTCCCGCCAAAAAGCGAGAGCATTGTTCCGAAAGGGCAAAACTTATTTTACGAGCGAAAGCGTATCGCGGGCAATCATCAGTTCTTCATTGGTCGGAATCACGAGCACTTTTACTTTGCTGTCATCCGCACTGATAAGCCGTGCTTCGCCGCGACCTTTGTTTTTTTCAGCGGAAAGGCGAATCCCAAACATATCCAATCCTTCGCAAATTTTTGCACGCATGCTTTCCGAGTTTTCACCGAGACCGGCAGTAAACACCAACGCGTCCAAACCGCCCAACACGGCAATATACGCACCGATGTATTTCCGCACTCGGTAGGCAAACATATCCAGGGCGAGCTGCGCATTTTTGTTTCCCTTGTTGCTCGCCTCTTCGAGATCACGAAAATCGCTACTGACACCGGAAATACCGAGCACCCCGGATTTTTTACTCATTATATTGCTCATTTCTTTCGGTGTTAATTTTTCTTTTTCCATAATAAAAGGTACAATTTCAGGATCGATATCCCCGCAACGGGTACCCATCAGTAAACCTTCAAGCGGCGTTAACCCCATTGAAGTGTCAATACTTTTTCCGCCTTTGATAGCAGCTAAACTGGAGCCGTTTCCCAAATGGCAGGTAATCAATTTAAAATCGGGTGAATTGTTTTTTAACATCTCGGATGCTTTCAGTGAAACAAAACGGTGTGATGTTCCGTGAAAACCGTAACGGCGGATGTGATACTTTGTGTAATACTCCATCGGAAGTGCATACATAAATGCCTGCTGCGGCATCGTTTGATGGAACGCCGTATCAAACACGGCAACCTGTTTTACATTCGGCATAAGCTTTTGACACGCTTCAATACCCATCAAGTTTGCAGGATTGTGCAACGGTCCGAGTGGTATACATTCACGAATGCCTTCAATAACTTTTTCATCAATAACCACCGATTGACTGAACTTATATCCGCCGTGAACAACGCGATGTCCGACTGCGGAAATTTCATCAAGAGCCTTAATCGCGCCGTGTTTCGGGTCGATCAGTGCATCCAGCACCATCTGAATCGCAACGATATGCGTTTCCATCGGTTTTTCAATGACCACCTTATCCATCCCTGGCTTTTCATGTTTCAAAACCGAACCTTCAATCCCAATACGCTCAGCCAAACCTTTTACCAAAATCTGCTCATTCGCCATATCAATCAACTGATATTTCAGCGATGAACTTCCGCAATTTATTACAAGAACCTTCATGGTAACCCCTTAAAAAAATTTCTCGAACAGTATATCACAAAAATAATTTTTTTACAATATTGTAAAATCACCTTGTCAAGACACTGAAAATTGCAAGTAGTATTGCCCATAAAATTTAAGTTTTATAGGAGGCACTGATTAATTCAATCGAGAATTAATCAGTGCCCACATTTAAAATCTATTGTTTCGTAAATGTTCCTTAAAATTCAGCGAATAAGTGAACATTAGTTCACGAA
>CALDWC010000042.1 GCA_937923945.1 uncultured Treponema sp. | reverse complement strand
AAGCGCTCATAAATCCTAGTTTTATTCTTAAAATATTACAAACTTGATTTCCGTGGCACTTGCGTCAAAAATCAAAAGCTGCGGAAAAACGCCGCAACGTCAAAGCCGTTTATATTTTCCGCATTTTGGTATTTTTCTAAAATCGATTTCCGCCCGCGAACGAGATGCTCCGAACTGATGCCATAAGCAATTGAGCGGTCGGCTTCGATAAACGCTGAAATGTGATCGGCAACCCGCACCAGTTTTCCGTCAATCGGTTTAAACTCGAGGCTGCCGTACCGCGTTTGTAGCGTTTCAAAATCGCAGGCAAGCGTTTGTCCGTCAACGAGCGCTTTATTTTCAAACTCTGCCGTTAAATAATGCTTCACCTCAGGAAGATAAAAGTCATCCATCAACGGAAACAGCGCTTCTTCCATGACGATGTCTTCAATTTGTTTTAAAGCTTCCGGTAAATAGTTTGTTACTCGCTTCACCGGCGAAATAATATCGCGGGTAACTGCTTCCGGTAAATCGTGAAAGAGCGCAGCAAAGAAATTGTTGTATTGGCGATATTCGGAAAAGTGCAGCGATTTACTGATGAGTAGCGTGATAATCGCTACAAAAAAAGAGTGACCGAGCACCGAAGTTTTCGGCACCCGCGGACTTTGATTCCAGCGTTCCTGAAAACGCAGCCGCTCCAACTCGATAATGAGGCGGTAGGATTTACCTTTTTGTAAAAAGTCCTGCAAACCTTGCAGAGCGGTAAACTCTGCCATATCCGCTTTTAAGTATTCTTCGATTTTTCCCAACCGATCAGCTTCGTTTACAATGCGCAAAATTTCAAACTCGCGGACGGTTGCATACTTATGAGAAGCCCGCAGTACTTGCTGCGTAATGTCATGCTTGTCAGGCGTATGAAAAAGATAATCCGAAAAATGTTCCAAAAATTCGCTATCGGGAATGAGCGTACAATAATGTTCAAAAATCCAACGGTTTATTTTTTCCAGCTCCTGCGGAAATTTTTCGCGAATCATCCGCTGAACGGGCGCCTTAATATCGCTCAAAAGAATGCGTCGCAGCAATTCAAAAATCGTGCCTTCGATAATTTCGTTCCAGCGAATGGGGTGGCTTTTTTTTTCTTCCAGCTTACCGATAAAAAACGCCAAAAAAATTTTTTCGCTCGCCCGATCCATTTCGGTCAGTTCAAGCGGACGGATAAAATCATTCCAGCGCTGAATTGAAAACGCTTCAAATAAGGCGAGAACCAGCTCCTTGGAAACAAGGCTTTTCGTTTCGCTCACTTTTTCCGTCTGCGCTGCGTTTGAAGCATTCGGTGGGATTGCTTGCATGTTCATAGGTTTTTAGCTCGTGCGTTTCCGCCTTTCTTCGCGTTTTTTCGCATCCTTTTCCAGTTTTTCCTGCCAAATACCGACTTTGCGTTTTACCTCGTCAGCATCGTTGTGTTCGTTTAAAATAAGGTGAAGACGCCGCAGCGCGTTGAGGTAGGTGATCGCACGTTTAAAATCATCCGAGGTACTGCCGCTCGTTGCTATTTCATATTTTTCGCGGTACTGGTCAGCAGCTTGCTGCAAAAGTTTTTTTGTCAAGCGCAAATGAAACACGGCGGTTTCATAATCAGGTGAATGCGGATCAAGTCCGTTTTCGGTTGTATCCTTCAAATCGATAATATTTTTGGAAATAGTTGCAAAGCGCCCCTGCAGCTCAACAAACGACCAGCGCCATTTTGTATTGTCACCGTACGCATCAACAACCATATCAATCGCCAAGCCCAACTTTCGAATGAGATAGTATCGTTCTTTCAAACCAATATTTGCGATACGGACGACTTTATCTTTGTAATCGGAAAACGGAGCATCAATCAAATCGGTTACGATATTTTCAAGGTAAATAATACTTTTATATAAGGCTTTGCGGGCATCATTCAGCGAAACTTCATTTTTACTTTTCAAAAGCGTTAAAGAAAGTTTATGTTTTGCAAGATGCATAGTTGCAAGGCAAATCATATCTTCCGCAAGCACCAAGTACTGATATGCAGCCGTTACTTCATCTTTTTTCACAAGCGAAAGAATGGTCTTTTCCCGCGAAATCAAACGGTCAATTTCACTTTGATATTTTTCAAGTCTGTCCGTGTATCGGGCTTTTTCTTCCGCAGTTATCATGATTTTTTAATATCCTTATTGTACAATAAAACATTCACTTAAAAATATTTCTCTAAAAATATTGTTCTCCTTTTAGAGAATATCTTTACTGTATCAAAAAATAAAAAAAATGTCCAGAGGTCAATTAACCGAAGAAAAAACGATGCAAAATATTCCTTCGGTCGGTTACACGAATACCGCTTTGATAAACCGTTTTTTACCGGCACGCAGCAGCAATTCCATTTGCGGCGAAATTTCAAAGGATGCTTTGATGTCAGCAATGTTTTTATTGTCGACAAAAGCGCCGCCTTGCTCGACGAGACGGCGTGCCTCGCTTTTTGACGGACAGAGCCCCGCTTTCACAAAAAGGTCAATGACACCGATGGTTGCGCCGCATTCGGCTGCGTTCAAGTCAATGTGCGGCATTGATTCGGCGGATCCCGTTCCGTAAAAGGCTGCCTTGGCGCCGGCTAAAGCTTTGTCGGCTTCAGCTTTGCCGTGTACGAGACGGGTTACTTCGTAAGCAAGCCGCTCTTTTGCGGCGTTTATGTTTTCGGCGCAGAGTGCGTCGATTTCGTCCTCCGGCAAAAAGGTGAAGATCAAAAAAAGTTTTTTCACGTCGCGGTCATCCGTGTTGCGGAAGTACTGAAAAAAATCGTAAGGAGCGGTGAATGCCGGATCTAAAAAAATTGCACCGTTTTCGGATTTACCCATTTTTTTGCCGTCGGCTCGGGTTAAAAGCGGAAAGGTGAGTGCGTATACTTCATCGCCGGTTTTTCGCCGTACCAAGTCGACTCCCGCGACAATGTTGCCCCACTGGTCATCGCCGCCTATCTGTACTTCACAGTTGTGCTTTTGGTGCAACGTTAAAAAGTCAAAACTCTGGAGAAGCTGGTAGGTGAATTCGATAAAAGAAAGTCCCGTTTCCATCCGTTTTTTGTATGCTTCAAACGTGAGCATTTTGTTCACGGAAAACTGCGAACCGATTTCACGCATAAAATCGATAAAGTTCAAATCAGCGAGCCAATCTTTATTGTTTGCAAAAGTAACATTGGGTATATTTGCAAAATCAACTCCGATAAACCGTTCCAGTTGAGATTTTATACTTTTAACGTTTTCGTCAATTTGTGCATAATCCAAAATTTTGCGCATTTCGGTTTTTCCGGACGGGTCGCCGATTCGACCGGTACCGCCGCCGATTAAAATAATAACATTATGTCCGGCTTCAACAAAATATTTTAATGCAAAAATCGGTACCATGTGCCCGATGTGTAAACTTTTTCCGGTCGGGTCAATTCCAACGTAAATGGTCGCTTTTTTTTCATCAAGCAATTTTGAAAGCTTTTCAAAGTCAGTGCATTGTTTAATAAATCCGCGCGATTGCAGCGTTTTTAGAACTTCATTCATAGCGATGCAGTATAAACGAATTTCGTATTTTAGTCAATGCTTACAAATACTGAAAACAATCCTTATAAAAAAGCTTAGGAGGCACTGATTAATTCAATCGAGAATTAATCAGT
>CALDWC010000041.1 GCA_937923945.1 uncultured Treponema sp. | reverse complement strand
TTATTCTCAGTGAAAGAAACCGAACTTATTATCTTGCAAATATCATCAATTTTATCTTCACTGAGACCGTTGTCTTTAAGTATTCGCCTGGCATTTGCATTATGTTCCGTGTTAAAAAGTTTATGATCATCAGCATCATGAAGCAGGGCCGCAAGTTTTACATGGAGGATATTGCAATTTTCATCTTCTGCAATAAAAGCCGCATTCTTGTAAACTCTCATTATATGATCAATGCCATGACCGCTGAAGTTATTTTTAAGCAAAGCGCTCACAGAATTCCTTACGGCTTCAATAATTTTTTTATCCAAAGATTTATTTGCAGTTTTTTCTTCTTCCTTGTCTTCATAATAAAATGTTGAGCTTGCCGTTTCAGCAGCTTCCGGGGAGCGTTTCATGTTCGCTCCTTCTCGCTGCAAGCTGCGAAGACACTTGCATTTTTTTTTCGTATAATATACCATTACAGTAAACACAAAAGACGATGTAATCATAGAAGAAATGAACCGGCAGGTTTGCGCTATGGTGCGGACTTGCCGGTTTTTTCTCCTCACCGCGTTGCACTTCAGTTTTGAGGAAATTATCCGGTAGTTCCAAGTCCTTAGTACCTTGTTCTTTTATTACTTTTTTGTTTTTTTTTGCCAAAGGAACGGCATCGTCGGCTTCAGCTTCAATTTCAGTGATAATCTTCACATTGGTCGGTTCATCTTTTTTCGGTTTTACACCGAGCGAGTCAACTAAATCCATTACGCGGCCATAAACGCCTTTTTGTCGGTCTTCGCTTTTGCTTGTCTTTTCGGCTTTATCCGCAAAAACAAACTTGACATTTTCCTGATTGATTGCGTCTAAAAGTTTTAAAGCTTCTTCAGGCGTGATTGTGCCGTCTTTAACCATATTCAAAATTTCGAGTTTTTGCTTTTCCATACCGTCGTCCTTATATTAAAAAAATGAAGCCTCGCTTATTCTTTGTTACGAATTACCGCCCTCGTTTGATCCTTGAGCTGCATTTTCTTCGCCCCGTAAAACGGCAAGCGCGTCGCTTGTACTTTTACACTTTATCCCTTTTCCGACTTTCTGTCAAGGATAGTTTCGAGAAAAACCTTAGCACTTATCACTGATAGTTTTTTACCGTTTCTGAAAGCATCGGTAACAGCTGTTTTTTTCGGGAAACGATGTTGTTGAGCACGAACATACCGTTTTCCTGCGGAAGTTTAATTGCCGAGCGGAAACCGTCTTTGCATGCAATGAGTAGGAGACTGGAAAGTCGCGTAATATCGGTAATCATCAAGCTGCAAAAAAGTTTATCGCCGTCTTTGCGGAGCGTTTCAAGTACTTCCAGAATTTCCGCTTTTCGCTCTAAAATTTGTGTAAAGTTTTCCACTTCAATTTGACTGACGGTATACACGTGACCTTCTTCGCTGTATTCTTTTAAATCCTGCCGCACCAATTCCTCGGAAGTACGTCCGGCGATATTGCTCGCAGCTTTCATCAATTCCGTACCGAGCGTTTTAATATCAAGTCCTGTTTCAGCGGCAAGCCGATCCGCCGTTGTTTTATCGAGGTCGGTCGTCGTTGCCGATTGCAATAAAAGCGTGTCCGCCAAAATGCCGCACAGTAAAATACTTGCGATCGGTTTATCAAGCGGCACCGCGCGATTAAAATACAGGTTTGCAATAATAGTACAAGTCGCTCCGACCGGCTGGTTGATAAAACTGATCGGAAATTGGGTCGGTAAATTTCCCAGCCGATGGTGATCAATTACTTCAACAATGTCAAAGTTTTGCAAGCCGTCAATTGATTGCGAAATCTCATTGTGGTCAACCATAATCACATTGATATTTGGCTTTCCGTAGGCATCACTTTCCGAAAAAGTGCCGATCACGGTATTCGAGTCATCAACAACCGCGAGCGTTTTTGCCGGAATTTGATTGAGCTTCGGTTTTGCGCTTTGCAGCGTATCGTTCAGTTTTAACGCGGTCACTTCCGTTGAAGAAAACGTCGAAACCGGCATTGCATAAATTAACAGCAAAGCAGTTGAAGTCGTATCATACGGACTGAGTAAAATCGAAACACGGTTTTGTTCAGCAATCCGTTTTATTTCATCATCAGGTTCGTTGTCGGTGGTAACCAGTAAAAGTCGCACCCCGCTTTCGACGGCATGCTGCTGAATCGTTTTTCGGTTGCCGCAAATCACAATGGAGTCGCGGATATAGTCCGCGCTCAAATGTTTTGCAAAAGTTTTTTCCGAAGCAGCTCCGATAATAATCGGACTTTTTTTTATGGTTGTTTCATCAAAAGAGAAAAGCTTTTTTGCCCCGATGACATCAGCCAAAAATTGAATGCTCGTTTCAATCGACGTTTTTTCTTTTCGGCGGGTAATTTTAAAAATATTTTCCGTAAAAAGGATAAAGTGCATCGCGGAATGATATTTTCCCGCATCATCAACCACCGGTAAAAACCGCAGCCCTTTTTCGTTCATAATATTGAACGCATGCCACACGGAATCATTTTTGTTAATAGTACAAGGTTTGTCGTTATAATAATGTTTTACTCGCGGTACGAGATCGCTTACGAGTTCAGGCATCTTCACCCCGAACTTTGAAAAAATATATTCCGTTTGCGGGGTCGGTTTTCCCGCCCGCGCGGCAATGCACTGCGGATTACCCGTCTTTTTCTTAAAATCAGCATACGCGGCGGCACTGACCACCGAATCGGTGTCGGGGTTTTTATGCCCGATGATAATTGTTTGCGGTTCAACTTGCTTTTTCATAGTAAGTTGTATTATAGTTTTTTCCCTTTAATTCGTCAACGGGCAAATATTTCAATGCAGCCGGTTTAAAAAACCAATCCTTCAACAATCAGTTTTTCAACAAAGAGGAGCTTACTGCACTTAATACGCAACTCGTCATTTTTTGCATGCAGCGTACATAAAACATACACGGTTTTTCCGTTGACTTCGTATTTGTCAAAATCTTCCGGATCACTCGGCGCTTCCAACAACACGGTTGGCTGAGGTTCTCCGGGTCCTCACGAGCTGCAGCCGATTACGCTCACAGTAAGGACGTTTGCAGCTTTTTTGTCTAAAAACTTCATAGCACTATTGTCTAATACAATCTTCATAAAAGTCCTCCAATTAAGGTTATTTTACGGGCGCAGTAATACGCCTTTAATTACCTGCACTATACTGATTTTATCGACTTTTTACAAGTAGGAATAGTACATTCAGTAACCAAAGTACTGGTAAATTATTTAAAAATAAAGTATACTATTTGAAAATTCATTTTTAGCTCATGATTGAGGAATAATTTATGAAAGTACAATGCCTCTGTGAAAACAAGTTTGAAGTAACCCCGCTTACCGCGATTGATTTGGATAGCGATACGAGTTTTATCGCAAAAATTAAAGCGGGAACTTTTAACGGGTTTAAATGTCCGAAATGCGGTTCGCTGGTTCGTCCTGAAGTGGTTATCCATATTGATTGGAAAAGCAAGGGGGTAAAGCTTGCAAGTATTCCGGAAAAAATGCGGTACCACTGTTTGGCATTTTGCAAGAATAAAAAAGCCGCAGCAAAATCGGGTGAAAAACCTCCGTTTAATGCAAATGAAACTCCGGTTATCGGTAATTGGGAACTTTTGGACCGTATCAACAGCCTCAACGCGCATCTCGAAACGGTACCGCTTGAAGCTTTAAAGTTTTTAGTGCTTGACGGCGCCAAAGGGGATAAATCAAAAATTGAAATTGCTTTTAAAGCCCTTGCAGGCAACCAACTTGAATTTTATGTTTCAGGTATTTCGGAAGAAATGGGTATTATACATGTACCGCTGAAACTGTATGAAAAGATGGTAGCGGATTATAAAAAGCGTAAAAAGAATGAAATATTCACGGCCGTTGTTTCGGACGCGTATATTTCCTATAAAAATATCATAACCGAATAGCCTATGCGCATGTTCATTAAACAAAAGTATTTTGCTCAATGCTCCATTTTTAACGGTATTCAACGAATCAGCATAGCCGGAGTGTTTTTTTTCTTTGTTTGTTTGCAGCTTTTACCGCTCTCCGCTCAAACTGCACCCGATGCGGGACTCACCGACACGCCAGACGGCGAAACTGAAATCACCGCTCCGGTACCGCCTGAAACGATTCAACCTGAAGAAGCTACGGAACCGAATACGGATAATCCCGACGAGCAGCCCGCAGAACCGGCACCTGAAGAACCTGCCGCACCGGAAAATCCGCCCCCCGATTTTTCCAATACGGACACGGAATCCCCGGTACCCGCTGAAACGGCACAACCGGCAGAGGAGCAGCCCCAGACGGATACGCAGACAAACGAAACGGAACCGCAGCAGCAAACCGGAGAACAAACGCAGCAAAACGATGAAACTTTGCAAGCGGTACCGCCGGCAGTTGAACACATCGTTACCTACAATGAAACGCATTTTTTTAAAGGCGGGGTGTCGGCGGTTTCCGTTCACAGTAAACAAAATAAAATTTTTTTTGCGGGAAACGACGGATTTATCACGAGCTTCCGCTATCCCGATATGGAAGCCGACACCTGGCAAGTTTCTCCGCTTCCGATAAAAGCGATTGCCGCCCATCCGAAACAGCCGTACATTGCCTTTTACGAAACGGACGGAATGGGTATCCATGCGGTTTCCGTGTGGAACTGGAATACAAAAGAACCGCTGTACCGTAAAAAGCTTGACGAAACGGTTGTCTCCCTTGCCTGGTCGGGAGGCGGAACCTACCTTTTTGTCGGCAACACATCAACGAGCGGTATCAACGTATTTGATGAACAAGGCAATGACGTTTCGGTGTTTGTTACTCAGCCGGGCATCGTGCTTTTAGCGGCAACTGCGGAAACTGAACGCTCCGTTGTTACTTACAGTGAAACGGGTACCCTCCTCTACACCGGTCTGCAAAAAAAAGCATTGCCGACTCGATTTGAAAGCGAAACAAAATTAACCGATCCGACTATTTTAAAAAATTATACGCGGTTTGCCGGCTATAAGAACAACGCGGTTTTTGTAATCGATGCCCTTTCGGGAAAAACGCTTCAAACCTACAAAGCGAATGAACCGATATTTGCAACGCGCATTTCCGACACGATTCCGCTCTGGCTTGAAAAAACGAGTGCCGCATCCTATTGTATCCGTCAAGGCAATAAAGCAAGTCCCGACTTTACCTGCCATGAAACCATTACTGCTGCGGCACATTTGGGAGGTTTGATCTTTGCGGGAACGCGTGAAGGAAACCTCTATGCGTTGCGTCAGGAAAACAACTTAAAAGTTTCCGTTCAGTCGATACATGCACCTAACTTTACCCCGATTATTGATGTGCAGAGCTTCAAAAATAAACTCTATGCGTTAACCGAGACGGCAGTCTACACCGCAAGTGAAGGCAGCGATTCGTTTACGCTTTTAACCAATTTTTTATCGGTGAATTTTAAGCCTAATAAACTCACCGCGTGTGAAACCGGTATTTTTCTTTGGAAATATGATGCAAAAGCTCCGGTATATTTTTATTCCTTTGAAAAAGATAAGATAGCCCCGTTTTTTAAATCCAATGAACCGGTGTTAGCGATAAATACGTACCGGACAAATTGTTTGATTACTTTTAAGTTTTCAGGTATAAAACTTTTTGATTCCAACGCAAAATTACTTTTCAGTTATAAAATAAGCGGTATCCGAAATGCAGTGCAAATTAACGAAAAAACGATCTTAACGGCAAAAAATGCCGCAGGCGAATTGCAGCCTATTTATTTAATCAATACGGTTACGAATGAAACGCTCCCCTTCCCGATAAACGGAATTTTTTCGTATGAATTGATTAAAAATAAAACAAAACCGCAAGAATTGTATTGTTTTGTGATTTCGGTGGAAACGGCAGTACCGCAAACCATCGTATACAAAATCGTGCTGAACACCGAAAAGCCGCTTGAAAGCCGTTTTAAAAAACTTTTACAGTATAACAGCGAAACTTTGGACAGCTTTATCGACTCAAGCGGTGCATTTGCGATAACCAACCTCGGCGGCTCACTCGTTGCCGTTGATAACCGTAATTCGCAAGCGTTGAGTTTAATGCGCAGTTATGCGTTTTCAACTGCCGGTACCTTTACCTCAAAATACTTTTACAGTCTCAATTCGGACGGCACTTTGGGGCTTTATGATCAAGCGTTAAACTTTATCCGTATTGTCAAATTACCGTGATTACGGTTCGTTTATCTCGGTTTTATTACGATTACCGTATTTATTTTCGCTCATTATCTTGACTTTTTACTTTTTTATCACTATGATACGAAGTATATTTTCGCATTCGGGTTTTTAATGAATATTTTATGGGCTAAACTCAAAGAAGTTTTTGCATCCGTTTTTCCGATTGTCGTTTCAATGGTAATCATGAACTTTACCTTTGTCAACATGGAAAAAACGGTTTTTATACGATTTTTAATTGCAGCAGCCATGCTGATTATCGGGTTGGCAATTTTTCAGTTCGGTATCGAGCTGGCGATTTCGCCGATGGGAAAAGCCGTCGGAACCGGTTTAACGCTTTCAAACTCAGTTATTCTGATTGCCGTATCGGGTTTTGTACTGGGTTTTTTTATCGCCTTTGCCGAACCGGTCCTGCATATTTTAGGCGGGCAGATAGAAACGATTACTGCTGCGGCGGTAACGAATATAAAGCTCGTCTTGACGGTCTCTTTTGGCGTCGGAATTTGTCTTTTGCTCGGGCTTTTACGAACGGTGTACAATGTACGGCAGCGGACGCTTTTTTCGATTGCATTCGCGGTTATTTTTCTTTTCAGTATTCTCGCTCATCAAGACTTTATCCCGATTGCTTTTGACGCTGCCGGTTCGGTTACCGGAATCATTACCGTGCCTTTTGTGTTGTCGCTTGCGTTGGGTATGGCGCACCTAAAAAAAGATCCCCTTGCCGCTCAAGCGGACTCGTTCGGTCTGGTCGGAATGACTTCCGTGGGAGCTATCACTTCGGTGCTCCTACTCAGTATGCTGACACGAATTCCGCTGACGGATGCGGCTTCAACGGCAGCACTTCCTGAAACCGCGGGAACGGTTTTAGCACCCTTTGCGCACAATATGCGGCAAGTTTTGCGGGATTCCGCTTTTTCACTTTTTCCGCTCGTTATCTTTTTTTTAATTGCAAACGCATGGTTTATCCGCCTTAACAAAAAGGCGCTTTCGCAAATTCTCAAGGGCGTTATTTTTACGTTTGTCGGTTTAATGCTCTTTATGCTCAGTACGAATTCCGGTTTTTTGGATATCGGACTTTTAATTGGGTATAAAGCGGCAATGCATTCACCTTTTTTTCTTTGCTTGATGGGCGCTATAGTCGGTTTGGTGATTGTGCTTGCGGAACCGTCCGTCCGCGTCCTCACCGCCCAAATCGAAGAAGTAACGGCGGGATCGGTACGGGCAAATATGGTACTGGCATTTATTGCACTTTCAATCAGTACCGGAGTGATTCTTTCCATGCTTCGCATTTTAATTCCCGGGTTTCAGCTTTGGCATATTTTACTGATAGGCTACGGAATTTCGATTCTGCTTTCGTTTGTAGTTCCCGATTTGTTTGTCGGAATGGCTTTTGACGCAGGCGGTGTCGCATCCGGTCCGATGACGGCAACCTTTGCGATGTATTTTGCCCAAGGGGCGGCTATGCAAATCCCCCACGCAAATGTGATAACGGACGGATTGGGCGTTATTGCAACGTTGGCGTTGGCTCCGGTCCTTTCTATTCAACTTTTAGGTTTACTTTATAAAGTGCAACAGGATATTCATCAACGGAAAAAAAGTATGCGACATGCTAACGATAAGGTTTCCGTCCTTGCAATTTTACTGCCCAATGGTATGGCACGTAAAGTGGTTACATTCTCAAAACGAAAAGGTTCACGGGGAGCGACGATTTTGCTCGCTCAAGGAACGGTACGCGGAGCGATGCTGCATTTTTTGGGGATCACCGAAACGCGGAAAGAATTAATTTTGATGGCAGGTACCGACGCTTTTTTGAAAACGCTTGCCGTTTCCATTAATGAGCGATTTCGGCTCTTTGATCGCGAAAAAAAATCACGAAGCGGGCTTGCATTTACCATGCCGCTCGAGTATTTATATACGGGACATGAAACCTATAAAAATGAGTTTCACACACCGAATGATGGGGAAGAAAATATGGACAATGAAAAATCGGCAATTTTTACGATTGTAAATAAAGGAATGGCAAACTATGTCGTTGATGCCTCCCTTGAAGCGGGAGCACGCGGCGGTACTATCTTCAATGCCCGCGGTTCCGGATCGACGCAAACAAAACACGTGTTTGATATTGAAATCGACCCCGAAAAAGAAATTGTTTTAACGATTGTTGAAAAAGAAAAAGTTGAAACGGTAGTCGACGCGATTCGGACAACTGCGGAACTCGAAAAAGACGGGCTGGGAATTTTGTTTGTCGTACCGCTTGATCAAACGTTCGGCATAAAATAGTGCCGACTGGATTTTTTATTTGATTTCGGTTATAATAACCTTTAACAGCTATGAAAGGAACTAAATTTATTTTTGTTACCGGCGGTGTTGTTTCCTCAATCGGGAAAGGAATTACCGCCGCATCAATCGGTTTGTTGTTAAAAAGCCGCGGCTTTTCGGTCGTCAATCAAAAACTTGACCCGTATTTAAATATCGATCCGGGAACGATGAACCCGTTTCAGCACGGCGAAGTGTTTGTAACGGATGACGGCGGTGAAACCGACCTCGACCTCGGGCATTATGAGCGCTTTACCGACGTATCGCTCCACAAATATAACAGCACGAGTGCCGGAAAGGTATATCAGGCAATTTTAGAACGTGAACGCGCAGGCGGATACCACGGGGCGACTGTTCAAGTGGTTCCCCATGTTACTGACGAAATTAAACGGCGTATTTTAAAACCGCGCGAAAATTCGCCCGATTTTATCATTTCGGAAATCGGCGGAACGGTCGGTGATATCGAAGCGCAGCCGTTTATTGAAGCAATCCGTCAAATCCGTTTTGAAGTCGGTAAAGAAAACACGATTTTTATTCACTTGGGACTGCTTCCTTTTTTGAAAGGCTGCGGTGAAATCAAAACCAAGCCGATGCAGCACAGCGTCAAAGAGCTTTTGAGTTTCGGTATCCAACCCGATATGCTGATATGCCGCTCCGAAGTAAAAATCAGTGAGAGCGTCCGGGAAAAGTTAAGTCTTTTTTCAAACGTACCGACCGATGCCATTATTGAAAATACCGATGCCGATTCCATTTATGAAGTGCCGCTTTTGTTAGAAAAAAACGGCTTGGGTAAAGTGCTATGCAAGTTTTTTGGTTTATCGCAGTGCGAACCGAATTTGGATGAGTGGGAAAAAATGGTGCTTGCATACAAAAATCCGCGTTTTGAAGTTTCCATCGCCTTGGTCGGGAAATACGTTGAACTGCATGATGCGTATCTCAGTGTGATTGAAGCACTGACGGCAGCGAGTATCGCTCATAACGTAAAATTAAAACTTTCGTGGTTTAATTCGGCTGACATTATTTCGTTGGAAAGCGCCGCGGAAAAATTAGCCGGTTTTGACGGAATTATCGTACCGGGCGGTTTCGGCGACCGCGGTATCGAAGGTATGATTTATACGGCGCAATATGCGCGGCAAAATGACGTTCCTTTTTTCGGCATTTGTCTCGGTATGCAAATTTCAATCATTGAGTTTGCCCGCAACGTGCTGAACCTCAAGGGAGCAAATTCAACCGAGTTCGAAAGCGACTGCGTATATCCGGTTATTGATTTAATGGCTGATCAAACGGAAAACCGCATCGGCGGGACGCTGCGGCTCGGTTTATACCCTTGTACGCTGCAAAAAGGGAGCATCGCGCAAAAAGCATATAAAAAAGACGAAGTTTCCGAACGCCATCGTCACCGTTATGAATTTAACAATAAATACCGCGATGATTTTGAAAAAGCGGGTATGGTTTTTTCCGGTATCAACACGGAACGCAATTTAACTGAAATTATTGAGTTAAAAAACAAACGCTTTTTTGTCGCGACGCAATTCCATCCTGAATTTACCTCGCGCCCGAATCGCGCACATCCGCTCTTTTTCGCTTTTATTGAAAAAGCGTTGAAAAAATAAATCAATCAGCCGTTTCCGCACGATGAGTGTCTTGAAACACCAGACGGAAACGACTCGGTAAAGAGCAAGGTCGGCACGGTAATTCCAGCAAGCAGACCTTTCCGCTTTCAAGTCGCTTTGCCGGAAAAAACTTCAACACAAAAACACCGTGCGGAAAATCAATCGTACCGCCGTACTCTCATTAAGTTTGATTTTTATGTGCTTTTACCGTACACTTATACGTATATTACAAAGCGGTTTGCAACGCCTCCCAATGCAAAAACGAAAGAGCATTTTGGAGGCACTGATTAATTCAATCTAGAATTGAGGGCATCGCTAAACGCTATTAAACGGTGTCAAGCCTTTAATCAGCGTTTAGCGTCATTGAAAAATAAGGCTTTTTTGTATTTTACCAACAATGTACTATGTTTATCATAAAAACATAGTATGAAATTTTTAAAACATACTATGT
>CALDWC010000040.1 GCA_937923945.1 uncultured Treponema sp. | reverse complement strand
GCCGTTTCTTCCAAAAGTATCTTTTTTGTTCTCATATCCGCTTCGCTCGTTTAGCTGCAGAGAGCTATTTTTTTTGCTCATCGGCTTGTCGCTGATGAACCGTTTTTATTTCGAGATAGATTTAACGTGAGGCAATGCGCCTGCTGGAATTTTTTCTCGCAGTGCGGTATACTACCGACTAGTTTTTTATTCTAAAACTAAAAAATTTGTTTTGAACGGGAATGGAACGAGGCGGTTGACTTTTGAGATACCTACCGGTGAGTATTGATACGAGAAATAAAAAGATTCTGATTGTCGGCGGAGGTCGCGTTGCCTATCGGAAAGTAAAAACTCTTTTGGACACGGAATTTACCATCGACTTGGTGTCTATGGATTTTATTGATGATTTTAAAACCCTTGAAAATAATCCGCGGCTGAGTTTTACGTTGAAAGAGGTCGATGATAATTTTTCTTTCGGAGCATATAGCTATATACTGATAGCAACCTCGAATCGGACGGTAAATAAAATCCTGGAAGATAAAGCAAAAGCGGCGGGCATTCCGTTTTTAAATGCTTCCGACGCGGAACGATCGGACTTTATCATGCATAAGCTTGTCACGAAAAATGAATTGACGGTCAGCCTTTCTACCGGAGGAAAAAATCCGGCGCTATTACACCTTTTATCCGAGCAAATAGAATTGCTTTTAGAAAATATCGACCGAGAAAAAACGGTCGAATTACATAAAATCAGACAGAATTTAAAAGCTAAGGGAGTCAAGGATATCGGGAAGCGTATACAAGACCTTTATAAAAAACCTTTGGAGGAAATAAAAATGTACGGAGCAAAACAGTGCGAATAACCATCGGATCGCGCGGCTCAAATTTAGCCTTGATCCAAACGGAACAGGTAAAAAGCCTTTTGGAAAAAAGATTTCCTCAATTAAAAATAGAAATTCAAATAATCCGCACCCTTGGAGATAAAATCCGCGACAGGGAAGTTTCTAAAATCGGCGACAAGGGCGTTTTTGTCAAAGAAATTGAGCGGACGCTTTTGGACGGAGAAATCGACTTGGCTGTTCACTCAATGAAAGACATGCCGGGAAAAACCCCTGACGGACTTTTATTTTCGCGACCGCCGAAGGGAGAAGACCCGCGGGATATTTTAGTTGCAAAAAAACCTCTAACGCGCCTCGAAGAAATGGAAGGATTTTTAATAGGAACCGGATCGGTGAGACGAAGGATGCAGCTGGAACGGCTCGTAAAAAATGTAAAAACCAAGCCCATCAGAGGAAATATTGAAATCCGCATGGGAAAGATTCGTGAAGAAAATTTAGACGGAGTCGTTCTCGCCAAAGCTGGGCTTATGAGAGCAGGTTATGCCGATAAAATCTCCTACACCTTTTCTCCGGAAGCTATGGTTCCTTCACCGTGTCAGGGGATTTTAGCGCTCCAATATCGGGAAGACAGCGAAGTGATACAATACCTGCAAGCCCTCGAGGACGAAAAAACCGGTTTGCGCTATGATGCGGAAAGGGCGTTCCAAATCCGACTGGATGCAGATTGCCATAGCCCCATAGGAATTTATTCTTCCTTTAGCGGAGCTTCGTGCAAGTTAGTCGCCTGTTTTGGAGATGCGGAAAAAAATTTCCTCGTGAAACGGGAAATTGAAGGCGGCATACATGAGCGTGTAGATTTGGCAAAAAAGTTGGCTGACCAACTGAAAGAGGCGGTTTATGAACAGAGGAATCGTTAAAATAACGGGAGCCGGTATCGGCCCTAAGGATATGTTGACCGTTAAAGCGCAAAAAGCCTTAGATGAATCGGATGTTATTATCTATGACAAACTTCTTAATGAAGATATATTGAAACCTTACTACGGAAAAAAAGAACTGTATTATGCGGGCAAGACGGCGGGTAAGCACTCCTTGCCCCAAGAGAAAATCAATAACTTGATTTTAGAAAAAGCCGGAGAAGGGAAAAAGGTCGTGAGACTGAAAGGAGGCGACCCGTATATTTTCGGCAGGGGCGGAGAAGAAGCCGCCTATCTTTCGGAACGAGGTGTTGACTTTGAAGTTATTCCGGGAATTACCGCCGGTGTTTTAGCTCTCATGTATAGCGGAATTCCCGCCACCTTTCGAGATGTCGCCTCATCGGTCAGTTTTATCACCGGACACAGAAGCCGCGAAAAAGAGAGCGACTTTTCCCGATATGCAAAACTGGACGGAACTTTGGTGTTTTATATGGGGCTTACCAACCTTGACCGATTGACCGCCGATCTGATCGCCGGCGGCATGGATAAGGATAGACCTGCAGCGGTAATAATGCACGGCGGCTACCCGGATCAAAAAATCCATATTTCAACGGTAGAAAGTATTTTTAAAGATATTCAAGGAAAAGATTTCGACTCACCTTCTCTCATCGTCATTGGAGACGTGATAAAGCTGAGAGACCGGCTCAATTTTTATGAAAAATTACCGTTATTTTCCAAAAAAGTGCTCGTAACGAGGGCAAGCTCCCAAGCTTCAGCCTTATGTGAAATGTTAGAAAATTTAGGCGCCCAAGTAATCGAAGCTCCCTGCATCGCGATAAAAGAACTTGAAAGCGCGGATTTTATCGCGGCACTCGAAGGTTTTAAGAAAAAAAAATACACGCATCTGGTAATCCACTCGGTAAACGGCGGCGAAATATTTTTCAAAAAGTTTTTAGAAACATACGATGTAAGAGATTTGGCTGGCGTAAAAATTTGTTCCATCGGGAAAATGACCGGCGAACTCATAAAATCCTACGGATTGAAACCGGATATTGAAGCCGTGAAATTTGTCGGAGAAGCATTACTTGACGCCGTTAAGGCTGACCCGAGTAAAGAGAAAAAAATTTTCTTGCCTCACTCAAACCTCACCAGACCTGAACTTTTACAAGCTTATAAGGATGCAGGCGAACTTTATTCCTTTGTGGTTTATGAAAATACGCTACCTGAAAAAAAGGCGGACTTTAAGGATGCCGACTATGCGCTTTTCACCGCGTCGTCGACGGTGGAAAATTTTATAACGCTCTATGGTAAAGATGCTCTCAAGAAAACAAAGGTCATATCCATCGGAGATATAACTTCTAAAACGATAAAAGAACACGGCTTAAACCTCTACGGTCAGGCGGAAGAGGCAAGCATCGATTCGTTAATAAAATTTTTAATGGAGGATACGAAAAATGAGAATGCGTAGAACCAGAAACAATCCTTTAATCAGGGAAATGATGAGGGAAACGAGCCTTGAAGTACGCGATTTTATTTACCCGCTTTTTTTAGTTGAAGGGCAAGGAATAAAAGAAGAAATTTCATCGCTGCCGGGAGTGTATCACTTTTCAACGGATATGCTTGGTGATGAAATTAGGGAATTGGTAGACTTAGGGATTAAGGCGGTTATCCTTTTTGGAATACCGGCTCACAAGGATGCGGTCGGTTCCGAAGCCTATGCAGAACATGGAATTATCCAAAAGGGTATTAGAAAGATAAAAGAGCTTACCGATAAAATTGTCGTAATAACGGATGTGTGTATGTGTGAATACACCGACCACGGTCACTGCGGAATCGTAGACAATTGCGGGCAGGTGCTCAATGATGAAACTATTGAGTACTTGGCAAAAATCGCTCTGTCTCACGCCCAAGCCGGCGCTGATGTTATCGCTCCGTCCGATATGATGGACTTTCGGGTAAAAAGAATCCGCAGGGAACTGGATGCAGGCGGTTTTGAAAACATCCCGATTATGGCGTATTCTGCAAAATTCGCTTCAGCATACTACGGACCGTTTCGGGAAGCTGCCCACTCTGCGCCACAATTCGGGGACAGAAAATCCTATCAAATGGATTTTCATAACGGCAAAGAGGCGATGCGTGAAATCAAGTTGGACATAGACGAAGATGCGGATTTTGTCATCGTAAAACCTGCCCTTGCTTATTTGGATATTCTAAAGGAAGCGAGTCAAACTTTTAATATTCCGTTCGTTGCTTACAATGTATCGGGAGAATATTCCATGGTACTCAACGCCGTTAAAGCGGGGCTTTTAAATGAATCGGTCATCTACGAAAGCCTTATCGCCATAAAACGGGCAGGAGCGAAATTAATTATTTCCTACCACGCTAAACAAATGGCAAAATGGATCAAAGAAGGTCGGTATTAAAACGATACGCTCGGATAACGTAAAAATGTCGCTGTTTCTTATAAAAATGTAAAAGTTGTGAAAGTAACCCGTAAATACGAACAGTGTGCCGCGTTGTAGACGATGTGCGATGCGGCATTCACGCCAAAATAATGGGCATACTTCAGTGACTGTACTACAAGGAAAAGTAGCTCATATTGAGACTATGAATCGGCAGGAAGCAGTAGCTTTTAATGTTTGCTGCTTATCACGGAATTTATGCGCGGCAAGTAAATAAAAACTTACCGGAATATTCAAGTTGATATAATTTGCCCGATGCGATATAATAATGATATAGTGAATAAATAATATGCAAGAAAAAAAACGCAAGTTAAGCCATGTTGAAATTATGGCTCGTGCAGCACTTCTTTGTGCGGCGATTTTGTGGGGAAGCACCTTTGTTGCCGTCAGTAGTACGAATGACTTTTTTCGCCCGAATTTTTTATTGGCGATTCGCTTTTTGGGTGCCGGATTTATTTTATCGGTTATCTTTTTCAAAAAGCTGAAAATGTTGAATAAAAAACACCTCATCACCGGTCTCCGTTTAGGGGTAATCATGTTCGCAGGCTATTCCTTGCAATCAATGGCTATTACGACTGCCGGCGGACTTCCCGGGCGATGCGCTTTTTTGGTTGCAACCTATTGTGTGTTGGTGCCCTTTGTCAATGCTGCCGTTTCCCGAACGACGCCGAACCGGTATAATATTATTGCTGCGATTATTTGTTTGACCGGCATTCTCTGTATTTCACTACCAGATCTCATGTCGGAAAAGTTAGGCGGTATGAGTGCGGGAGACGCCTTGTCGTTATTGAGTAGTGTCGTATTTGCCGTGTACATTGTGCTTTTGCCGAAGTTGATACGAGATCTTGATGCCGTTCTCATCACGATTACGCAGTTTGCCGTTGCAGGTATCTGTGCCGCGCTTGTTTCAGCGCTGTTTGAAAACAACGGCGCAACCGTCTGGAATGTGCAATCCGTTTCGACGCTCCTTTATTTAACGGTTTTGTGTACCGCCGTTTGTATGCTTTTGGAAACGTTCGGGCAAAAACATACGCCGGCACCGACAGCCGCATTATTGTTTTCGCTTGAATCGGTTGCCGGTATTGCGTTTTCGATTATCTTTACCGATGAGCGGCTCACCCTTAATTTAATAATCGGCTGCATTTGTATTTTTGCTTCCATTTTTATTTCCGAACGGAAAACAGCCAAACAAAAAGCGGCAGAACAAACCTCGGACGACTAAGGAAACGCTGATTAAAGCCTTGCCGCCATTTACCGGCAAACTTTACAAAGTAAAGTTTTTTGCAAAAGCAAAATATCTCCATCATTGTTTCTTAATGTTCAGTGTAAGTGACTCTGAACATTTACGAAACAACGATTTTAAAGGTGGACACTGAAAAGTAGTCTCTAAAAATCTAACCCGAGTTTTTAAAAGATGCCCTTAATTCTCGGGTGAATTAATCAGGACATCCAAAAGTTTGGTAAATTTTTAAAATTTCTCGGCAAATAT
>CALDWC010000039.1 GCA_937923945.1 uncultured Treponema sp. | reverse complement strand
AAACAATAAGGAAACGCTGTTAAACGGCGTCAAGCCTTTAATCAGCGTTTCCTTACCGGTTTTCACACACGCTGACCGAAAACGAGCCCGCTGCCGGTGTGATTTCCAGCGTTTCACCTGTTTTTACAGCTGCCGCATCTCGTACCACGGAGCCGTCCGCTTTTTTAACAATCGAAAAGCCGCGAGCGAGAATGGCTTTCGGATTAGAAAGTTGGAGTCGTTGCGTACACAATGCAAGCCGATGCTTTTGCGCCGCAATAATTTCTTTCATTGATGTTTTTAAATCTTGCCGGCAATCGTCGAGTCGCATTAAAAAAGGCTGCGTAATATTTTTAAACTTTAAGTCCAAATGTTCTTTTGAAAGACTTCCGATCATCAAACGGACACGTTCCAGCCGTGCCGTAATCTCGGCGGATATTTCTTGCTTGTAACTTTGCACATCCAGCACGAGGTCGGATAAAAGCGGCACGGTAATTTCACTCGCTTCGGAAGGCGTTGCGGCTCTCGCGTCCGCCGCGTAGTCGGAAAGGCTCACGTCAATTTCGTGTCCGACCGCTGAAACCACGGGGATTTCCGACGCCGCAATTTCGCGGACAAGCGCTTCATCAGAAAACGGCAAGAGGTCTTCGAGGGAGCCACCGCCCCGCCCGATAATAATCACCTGTCCCAGTTTATAGCGGTTCGCCGTTCTAAGCTGCATCCGAAGAGAATCCGCCGCCTGCTCACCTTGCACAGCTGCCGGCAGTACGTTAATGCGTATTTTTGGATTACGCTTTCGCGCAATTTTAATAATATCCCGCACTGCAGCTCCGGTCGGACTCGTTATAACGGCGATTTCAGTCACAAATGTCGGCAAGGGTTTGCGCGGACGGGAAAAAAGCCCTTCCGCTTCAAGCCGGCGTTTCCGTTCTTCCAGCATTTTAAGGATTTCGCCTTCGCCGGCGAGCGCCAAACTTTGGACGATAATCTGGTAGGTACCGCGTTCGGCATATACGGAAATATTGCCGGTTGCCTGCACTTTCAAGCCGTCAACGGGTTTAAACTTTAAACGCGAAAAACTGCTTTTAAACATAACAGCAGAAAGAGCGACTTCACCGGTGCGTGTTTTTTCTTTTAACGTAAAATATAAATGTCCTGTGCTGGATGGACGACAGTTGGAAATTTCGCCCTCGACGGTTACGGTACCGAACGCAGTTTCAAAGATTTCTTTAATTTGAAACGTTATTTCCGAAACAGAATAAACCACGCTCGTACCTATCACTATTCCTAAGAAAACCGATGAGCTATACTGGATTCGAACCAGTGACCCACGCCTTAAAAGGGCGTTGCTCTACCTACTGAGCTAATAGCCCGAAAAACAATAATCAGAGTATAGCGATTTTGCATAACTTTGTCAAGCCCTTTTCAGAAAAAAATTATAATTTTTTTGATAAAGTACAAAGCACCGAGCTACACGCAACAAAAAATAATTAAAAAAAATTTTCAGAAGTGCCGAAAAAACTTTTTTACCGTCTCCTACCCGTCCGCCGTTCACAGAGCGTTACCGCACCTGATTCGTTAGAAAAACGGCGGACGTGGAAACGGTGCAAACTGCAAACACAAAAGAGACGCATTCTTTTCGGTGTAAAAAAAATTATTGACTTGACAGTTTTTTTGTTTTATGATATACTCCCCGAACATTCTCACTGCTCCGGTGTTATTCCGTGCGGAAAGCCGGAGACTTATGTCCATAGGAGGAATACATGAGAAAATATGAATTTATGGCGGTTTTTACTGTTGATGACGACATTTATAAACCGGCATTGGAATCCGTACATGCTATTTTCGATGAATTTGGCATTAAACTGTTGAGCGAAGATCAGTTCGGCGATAGAACCTTGGCGTATCCGATCCGAAAAAAAGAAAAGGGGCGCTATGTGTTGTTTAATCTCGAAGCGGATCCTTCGCGAATTAACGAAGTAACAAAACGGCTTAAGTTGGTTGATGCCATTTTAACTTCGTTGTTTATAAAACTTGAGGACTAATTGCAAATGGCAGACATTAATCGCGTCATTTTGGTAGGAAGATTAACCAGAGATGCCGAGCTCAAATACACGGGAAGCGGTGTCCCCGTTTGCACGTTTTCGATTGCGGTAAACCGCAGACGGAAAAACGGCGATACGTGGGAAGACGAAGCGAGTTTTTTTGACATTGTTCTGTGGGGAAAGATGGGCGAAACGCTGAATCAGTATCTCGTAAAAGGGAAACAGGTATGCGTTGAAGGCGAACTGCGGCAAAACCGCTGGGAGCAAGACGGACAACCCCGTTCAAAGGTTGAAATCATTGCTTCTAATCTACAGCTGATAGGCGGTAATCCGGGCGGCTATGCCAATAATGGCGGCAACGCAAGCGGTACAAATCATCAAAACGCAGGACAGAACGGCGGAAATTATCAAAATCGCTCAAACTACCAAAACAGGTCGCAAACTGCCGGTCAAAGTTATCAAAAACAGCAGTCGCCGGCTGAAAATTACGGCGGAGATTATGATGATTCCGAGTTGGACAATATTCCTTTTTAGTCCGTTTCGGAACATTGAAAAAAGCATAAAAACAGGAGAAAACTATGTCGGATGTAAACGAAAATATTGAATCGGAGTCAATGGTTGGTGTTGATGTTGAAGCAAACATGGCGGAAAATATCCGTGACGGTGAAGACAAAAGCAGTCACAAAAACCGCAGCTTTTATCGAAAGCGCGTGTGCCGCTTTTGTTCGCAGAAAATGAAAATCGACTACAAGGATGCAGATGCCCTTCGCCGATTTATTACCGAACGCGGTAAAATTTTACCTCGCCGCATTACCGGAACTTGCGCAAAGCACCAGCGAAAACTCGCCCTCGAAATCAAGCGCGCGCGTGCGTTAGCGCTTCTGCCGTACGTTTCAAACGAATAAACGAGCGGCAAAATCAATGAGGATTAGGGGTTCTCGGTAACCAGCCCCTCATAGACTTTTCCGACTCCCTTGGAAAAGCACATTGGAAATAAATTTAAAGGTGAATTCTAAAACGGATTCACCGATAGGAGCTTGTATGAAAGTTATTTTGAACGAAGACGTAAAGCACCTCGGTGAAGAAGGTGATGTAAAAGAAGTTGCAAACGGATATGCACGGAACTATTTGTTACCGCGCGGTCTTGCGATGCCGTACACGAAAGAAGCGGTTGCCTACTTTGAAAGTATCCGCGATCAAATTGAAGCTCGTAAAGCTGAAAAACGCGAAAACGCAAAGAGCTTAAAAGAGCGCATCGAAGCGTTGACCGTGACGATTGCGGTTTCTGCAGGTCCGAACGGAAAGCTCTACGGTTCGGTAACAGCTCAAACGCTTGCCGATGAGCTCGCAAAACAGGGCTTTGACATTGAAAGGAAACGCATTGAAGTGCCGGGCAGCACCATTAAAACGGCAGGCAAGTTTGAAGTTTCCGTTAAACTGTACGAAAATGCCGTTGCAAAACTACCGGTTGTGGTTGAAGCAAAACTGCCGGAAGTAGAAGCGAAAGCGAGCGGAAAAAAGCCGCGTGCAAAAAAAGAAGAAGCGGCAGAAACCACTGCGGAAGCTTCGACAGAAGCGGCACCGGGAAATCCGGCGCCTGCTGAAAACGAAGCCGTGGAAGTGGAGAATTAACCGAAAATACATGGTGCGTTTTTGCATCATTTCGTGATTAAAGAAAAAAAGGCAACCGGTAAACGGATTTCGTTATACGGTTGCCTTTTTTAATGAGAGGAGTTGAGTATGGCTGATGAACAAACAAAGAGGACGGAAATTGTTCCGCCCCAAAATCTTGAAGCGGAAAAAGCGGTTTTGGGTGCATTATTGCTGGATTCCGACGCGTTTGATCGGGTTGCTTTTTTGCGTCCGGACAGTTTTTACAGTCCCCAGCACAAACTTATTTTTGAAACCATTCGAGACCTCATCAATGAAAATAACACGCCCGATATGCTCGTACTCGCCGACAAACTCCGTGAAAAAAATCTCCTCGACAAAGTCGGCGGACGGGCGTATATTGCGACACTGCCTTCACTCGTACCAACCTCTGAAAATATTGAATATTATGCCTCAATTGTGCTGGATGCGGCAATTAAACGGAGCTTGGTGCAAGTTTCATCAAAAACGCACGCTGACTGCTTTGAACCGTCAAAAAAAGGTACTGAACTTTTGGAAGATGCACAACAACGACTCTTTGAAATAACGGAAGCGGGACAGCGGGCAACGTACAGTAAACCGAAAGAACTGATTCAAGCGGTACTGACTAAAATCGAAGAGCGGGAAAAAAATCCGAGTCAGCTTTTAGGAATTTCGAGCGGATTTCCTTCGCTTGATGATTTAACAAGCGGTTTTCAAAATTCAGACCTCATCATTATCGGAGCGCGTCCCGGTATCGGGAAAACCGCATTGGCTCTTTCCATGTTTTCGCATATTGCCGTACATGAAAAAATTCCGGCGGCTTTTTTTTCGTTGGAAATGGGGCGCGAACAGATCATGCAGCGTCTTTTTGCTTTGGAAGCGAATATTTCAATGAACAGCATGCGGAACGGTCGGCTTACGCCGCCGGAGCTGGCGCGTCTTTCCGACGCCGCGGGGAATATTTACGAAAAACCCGCTTTTATCGTTGATATGCCCAATATGAAAATGCTCGATTTAAAAGCGCTCACCCGCCAACTGATACGGGCAGAAAACGTAAAAATTGTTTTTATCGACTACATCGGGTTGATTACGTCGGATAATCCTCACTTACAGCCGTTCGATCAAATGGCGGAAATTTCACGGTCGCTGAAAGCACTCGCCCGTGAGCTGCAAATTCCCGTGATTGCCTTGTCGCAGCTGGGGCGTGAAGCGGAAGGAAAGCAGCCGTCGCTCGCGAATATCCGCGGATCGGGTGCGATTGAGCAGGATGCCGACCTCGTGATGTTTTTAAACCGCGACCGAAATATCGGCAAAGATGAAAGAAAAGAAAACGACGGTATTGAAACCGACTTGAGTTTATCGAAACACCGAAACGGACCGACCGGTGTCATAAAACTTGTATTCAAAGACCGCTTCGCTAAATACACGGAAAAATCGCTAATGCAATAAAATTACCGCTTAACAATTTTTGTTTTTCGCTACTTCATGTGGAAAAGTTAAAATTGCCCGTGATAGATAAATCATCGATACAAACTTATCCTGATTTATGTAACGCAGGTCTTAGATTCAATTGTTTGCACATGACTTTTATATTTTTTAAAATTTCGTTTGTCTAGGAGGCACTGATTAATTCAATAGAGAATTGAGGGTAGTCTTTCAAAAACTGATGTTTTAAAAAGACTAGTTTTCAGTGTCAAGCCTTTAATCGGCGTTTCCTTTAAACACTTATCACCCTATCATCGCAGTAATAGTAATGCGATCATCTTACATGAGGTAATGCGATCGCCTTACACAAGGTAAGATTGCATGCGCACTCATTTCGTGCAGGGATTATTCCTCGCTTTTCTCAAAATGGCAGGAGACCTTGCCTGTCATGGTGCGGCACTAAATACTTCAATCGAGGATTAATCACAGTCTCTCTTAAGTACCATGCAGCGGCTCGTTTAACGAAGACACTGTTAACCGGCGTCAAGCCTTTAATCAGCGTTTAGCGTCTTTGAAAAATAAGGCTTTTTTGTATTTTACCAAAAATGTACTATGTTTATCATAAAAACATAGTATGAAATTTTTAAAACATACTATGT